>JAPKYG010000119.1 GCA_026394435.1 Methanobacteriota archaeon
AAAAAGATTTTCGCGTATCCCTCTCTACTTTAATTCAAGAACACCTTTCACAAAGTCGATGTGAAGATCGCAATCCCTCAGAAAACTCAATCCTATTAAACCATCAACACGGCTGGTCTCAGGAAGATCATGAACCATCACCTGGCAACGTCGCACCGTTCTTTTAACCACGGTCATGGACTCAACAGTTATCAATGGAGTATGAATCTGACCGTTTGCAGTGTTCACTGCAACAAGCGTTTTAGAGAATGCAGGTGTGTACCCGAGCTCTTCAGCGACATGCCACGGAATCATACAATAGGTCGCACCAGTATCAAGCACCATTTTCAATCGGCGTTTCACGCTCCCATGGGTAACAGTCACGAAAAGAACGATACCAAAGTCCTGGGGATTGAACGGTATTTTTACCATCGTCTCATGATCCCAGCGGAGAAACAAAACGCATATCCTTTCTTTGGAATTTTCCCGGAATAAAAGAGAGCAAGGTCTGCTTTCAGTTTCTTTGATTTTTTAACAACATTCTCTTTCACGGGATTATGTTCGAGGAGGTTCCCCTCAACAGGATTGCCATACCTATCCTCTTTTGTCACCTCGACAAGGAGCCATTCCTCAGAATATCGTTTTTCTAAATCCTTTATGCGTTCTGCCATATTTTTCTCCATCTATCAAAGCTATTATCCCTATTTAAACAATACGATATGGTATTTCTGCGACAACGATTTGTTCCTTGTAATCAAATAATGTTTAACCTTTCAAATACTCGCAGGTTAAGAAAAACAGGTGCAATTATGCACATAAAAATCCTTTCATTTATACTCAATCTAGATCTTCCTTTTTACGCCCAATTTGAGAACCCGTCGATGATACTATGCGTAGTAATCAACCCCGCTCCCAACTCGGAAACCTCGCAAATCCCAAAGTTGTCACCAAACAACCACCTCGTCGACCATGAAAACTACCACTTCATCAATCCAGAAAAATCAGGAGAAAAACATTTCCCACCTTCGTCACCTTCGCATTTCCCAAGTTCGTCACCTGATTCTTTTCCTATATATGTCACCTGATGTTTCCCGAATTTATCATCTGATCGACGTCCAAAAGACAAGACGCGACTGCTTTCCAAAACGGGGATCTCTAACGCTCTTATTTTATACCCTTATTGACGAGGTCAGTTATTTGTACAAAGTCGTAAACTTTATGTAGACAAGAAACGTATAAAGTATTGTAGGAAGGCCATATATGGCAATAAAAACAAAAATCTATGTCGATACCTCAGTAATTGGTGGAATATTCGATAGCGAATTTGACACATGGTCAAAGATATTGTTTCAAGAATTTAAAAACGGACGGAAAATAGTTATTCTTTCAGATTTAACACTGAGAGAGATCGAAGACGCCCCGCACCATGTGAGAACAATACTTGAGGAAATACCAGATAAACATAAACAGTTCGTCATATTAAATGACGAAGCAAAAGAACTCGCCAGCCATTACCTTAAAGAGGGGGCGATAGCTAAAAAATATTTGATTGACGCGCAGCATATCGCAATCGCTACAGTATATCGCGTAGATGTCCTTGTTAGTTGGAATTTCAAACATATCGTTAATTTGGAGAAAATTCGATTTTACAACTCTATTAATCTTAAATATGGATATCCAATGATAGAGATACGAAGCCCGCGGGAGGTGCTCCATGAAGAAGAAAGAGTTTGATGCGGTTCTTATGATGCGGAGGATCCGGGAGAGTCTCAGTGCCACCTACACGAATCCCCGTGTTGAAGAAAAAGAACTAGAAGAAATACGGAAAAAATATGGCATTATCGTATAGTATCTAAGGCTATTTCAATGCGTTTCCCATCTGAAACAGTTTCACTGATAAGTATCCCCTGGGCAATATACTGATCTATCAACAACTGGAACGAAAAATCTCTCATCGCTCAGACCTTCTTTTCTTGTAGAACGACAACGAGAGCGTCACATCACACCATAGAACCCATCGAAATCCCACACACCCGACATTTCCCACAGTCGTCGCCTGCATCATTTCCCATATCCGTCATCTAACGTTCTTCCCAAAGTGGGTGTTTCAATTGTCTTCCTCTTTCAATCTGCGATCTTTTCCTATTGCATGACCATCGTTCGAATGCTGTGGTTTTATCGTTTAACAGAGCGGGTTTTTCCTCAGCAACACCCTCACAAGAGCAAAATTATTTAAACAACGACCATCCATACTTGTTGTGGTAAAAGATATGAGTGATTTAGAAATTAAGCTCCCAAAGATACTCGAAGGAGAAAAACCGAGACTTGAACAAAACATCAAGGATCTCGTAATATTTGAAGTGAAACGAAAGAAATTACTCGCGTTCATGGATGAGGTTATGAGAGGTACAAAACAACTTTCTGACCGCGACTTGGTCAAATTTGGCAGAGAACTCAAACAGGGTAGATTTAAGAAACTGAAGAAACAAGGGCTCGTCTAAAATGAGAGTAGTCGTGAACACCAACATCCTCTTTTCATTCTTCAATAAAAAATCCAAAGCCCGGGAATATGCTATACACTCCCTTCGTTAGAATTATATGCTCCGTCATTTGCGCTGGACGAACTTGGAGAACATAAAGAAGAAATAATGGAAAAATTCTCCTTATCAACGATACAATTTTCTCTTATCATAAAGTTCTTACATACTGTTGTGAACTTTGTGAAAAACGAAGAATATGCATCGTTTCTTTCAGAAGCTAAAGAGGTATCACCGGATCCAGATGATATTGATTTCTTTGCGTTGTCATTCAAGCTCCATTGCATTCTTTGGTCGAATGATGTTGCTCTGAAGAAACAATCTCGCATAACAGTGGTTTCCACCAAAGAACTCGTTGAACAATATAGATGGTAATTTTTTTTATACCCCACGTCGTGAACCCGTCGATAAAGATATGCGTAGTAACCAACAGCACCAGCACAGAGACCAACCAAATCAATAGAAAAACCAGGAAATTCACAAGTCGAAAACCTCACAAATCCCAAATCCGTTAACTGAAAATCGTCTCGTCGATCATCAAAACAATCACGGTAGTAACCAGTAAAAACCAGGAGAAAAATTGTTCTCATTTTCGGTGCTTTCCCGTTTCCCAAACCCGGTGCTTGATGTTTCCTCTGTTCATTCCTCGCTTCCTGAGGGAATTTCCCAAAGTCGTCACCTAACCCCCCCTGTCCTCGTCACTTTTCAACTCTCATACATTATCACAAAATACCGTATTTATGATAATAAATTATCATAAAATTTTTCATGTGTGCTTCATCTGGGTTAAGCGCTCAAAATGTTTGGTGGCGAACTCTTGTATCGAAAAAAACAGAATCACCAGAACAATGATTTTAACATTCTAAAAACGAGACAAAACGAAGCATTCCTGTCACGAGTATGACTGGTCGTAGACTCACCCTCCGTCAATTTCTTATACTCGTTCTTGTATTAATTTAAATATGCTCACCTCTGAAGCCATCATGAAAACCCTAAATCAGCACCGTACAGAAATTCAACAATATGGAGTGAGACGAATCGGTTTATTTGGTTCATTCAGGACAAACAATCAACACCAAAAAAGTGATATCGACATCCTCGTTGAATTTAAAAGAGGAAAAAAAACATTTGACAACTATATGGAATTAAAATTTTTCTTAGAACGATCATTTCGTCGTCCTGTGGATCTCGTAGTTAAAGAAGCAGTAAAACTTGAATTAAAGCCCTCAATTTTAAAGAGTGTACGCTATGCCACGGGATTTTAAAGTATTTCTCAAAGATATCCTTCAGGCCATTGAAAGGATCGAAGAGTACACCAAGGATCTATCGTTTGAGGATTTTTATAAAAACCAGTTAGTTCAAGATGGTGTGGTACGAAATCTTGAAATCATTGGCGAAGCAGTCAAACACCTACCAAAAGATGTACAAAAGAAGCACCCTCACGTAGAATGGAAAAAAATTGCAGGCTTACGCGATATTTTAATTCATGCGTATTTTGGAATTGATCATGATATCATATGGGATGTTGTAACGAACAAGATTCCTGAGTTAAAAGAACAGGTTTTACGGATTCTTTCAAAAAGGAAAAAATGATACTGTCCTTATTTAGTAAATTAAACCTCTCAGAAAAAAGAAAAAAAATACACTATTCGCACGCAACACCGCGTTCAACGAAAGAATACACACACCATCACTAATCAAAAATCATACAAAACCCGCTAATTCCCAAAGTCGTCACCAAAAAAACCCTCAATGACCAGTAAAACCACAACCTCAGCAATCCAGAAAAACCAGGAGAAAAACATTTCCCACCTTCGTCGTCTAAGCATTTCCCAAGTTCGTCACCTAAAAACAGGTTCGTTGATATTCTGTCCTGGAGAGCGGATTTCCCAAAGTCGTCGCCTGCGTCATTTCCCATATTTGGCACCTACCAGTTCCAATACTCAGCCCCCAACATTTTCCACTAGAGATGTCACCTCAACACGACAAGCAATGCAGACGAAAAAACAGAAAAACAATCTCAGAAAACAAGGATTCTTCATCTATGACTTAGAGGACTGGAAGTACAATAGAGAAACACCAACACAAAATTTAAAAAAAATGAGAATGAACTTTGATGAAAAAAAGAAGAAACGGCTACACGTCGTTCTCCCAACGTTAGGGCTGATCCCGATACGTATCAGACATTTCTTTAATCTTCAGGAGGTGTCCATCCTTTGAAATTTTCACGACTACAACCATAAGTATTCTCCGTTACAGAAAACGTTTTTTTTTGGCATGATACCAATACGTCGGTCATGAACCTATCAAACGCTTCCCTAATCATTATACCATACCATTCCCCCTTGGTCTCATTCAAACTCAACACCACTCAACGAAAGAAAACACCCTTTCCATTACTTAACCTTTTTTCCAAAATGTGACCAAAACAGTTATATTTGTGAAAAAACATTAAGTAACTATGTTCACATCAATGTCGAGCTTGGAGCAGCAACTCTATTTTACCCTTGGCGGAAAAAACCAGCGAGTATTCACCCTACAAGATATTATCGATATCCTGAATATTTCTCCACAGCATGCCCGTAATCTTGCATCAAAAATGATTAAAAAACAAGTAGCTGAACGAGTAAAACCAGGCCTTTTCGTCCGTATACCCGAATCAATAATTTTAGACAAACAACTCTATAAAGAAGATGCAGTACTCATAGCAGCAAAATCGTTTGATAAAGCATTTCTTTCACACTATACCGCTCTTTCGTTCTATGGACTTGCAGAACGATATACAACTCAAATATACGTGACTATACCACAACACCAACGCAACATCCTCTATCACGAGATCACCATCAAATTCATTCATGTGATACCTCACAGATTTTTTGGTATAACAACAATGGAGTATTCCAATGAAAAGATTCCTATATCTGATCAAGAACGGACTATTCTTGACATCGTTAATAAACCAAAATATGCGGGAGGTTGGACTGAAAGCATCACCTGCCTCCAAAATCTTGAACAGATAAACTGGAATAATCTTCTCTCACATATCAAAAGATTTGAGAACAAGGTACTCGCCCGTCGTATCGGATATATCCTGGATAATCTGGAAAACATTTCATTTCCGGAAAAAATAAAAAACGAGATCAAAAAATACAGCGGAAACAATATTTACTATTTCGATTCAACACGAAAAGGAGTCCTGAAACAAGAGTGGAACATCGTAGTGCCAAGAACAATAACAGAGGCGTTTCATGCTTAACAGAAGAGATTTCGAGAAAATACAACAAAAAACCGGTTTCAACCTTGATCTCTTAGAAAAAACATATCACCTCACTCGGGTCCTTAACGAGATGGAAAAGATCGAAGCTCTCTCAAAAAATCTCACTCTGAAAGGCGGAACTGCACTCAATTTCCTCCATCTCGACATCCCCAGACTCTCCATCGATATCGACCTAAACTTTACTGGGTCTACTGAACACGAAGACATGAAGACAACACGTCCCATCATTACACAATTGATACAAACTCTGGGTGGAAAGCTTGGGTATGACATAAAAGAAAAAGATTCATCATACATCATCTCACGACACAACCTTCAATATACGACACTTAGAAACACAAAGGATCACATAAAGATCAAAATAAACTATCTCGATCGCATTCCGATTGACAAGATCAGAACAAAAAAGTTCCCATCGGTTTTTACAGATATCCCCCTATTCTCAGTACCGACATATTCGTTAGAGGAACTTACTGCACAAAAAATAAAAGCGTGTATAGAACGAACAGCACCAAGAGATATCTTCGATGTATCTTGCCTCTCACAACAAAACATCGCTATGACAAAGACAAGAAAATATACAGCGGTGTATTATTGTTTAATTGAAAAAGACAGAACAACAGATGTCGTAGAAAGAATAGAAGACTATGATCTAGAAAAAATACATCAAGAACTCAGACAATTTATACGAGGCAATGAACAGTTTGATGCAGAAAAAATACGAAAAAGTGCAACAGATTTCCTTAAGCAGATGTTATCATTTACAGTAAAAGAACAAAAATTTATTGATACGTTTCACAAAGAACAAAAAATCGTTCCTGAACTGCTGTTCAAAGATAAACCTATACTTGCACATCATCCAGCTCTCATATATCAGCTGGAATTACTCAAAAAGGAACAAACCAGCGCACGAGAGAAGAAAAAAACTCTATGAGATAAGGAATTACTAAAAATTTTGTGAAAATTGAACGGAAACTTTTTCATATAAAGATGGATTAACGAAAGTGAATCATAGACGAGGGAGTGATAAATGACCATTAAAGAAGGATATCTCTCAGATGATGGAACAGAAATTGACCAAACAACAGTACCCACACCCACCTTATGCCTCTCCTGTCTGAAGAATAACGACGCCACAGAAGAAGTATCCTGCATGATAAACCGCATGGACCAGATGAAGGAGACAAAATCTGGAGAAAGGTTCCTTTGTTTCGCCTATGAACCAAATGACCCTTCGATAAACAAAAAAAAGGTACTTCAGGATATGGACAAGTGTTGGATGGAACAGAACCGAAAATACCTGGCGCAAAAAAAGAAAAGAATCGTAACAAAAAAACAATAACTCCTGTATTAAAAAAAACAGAATCACCGGAAAAAGGATGTTAAACGGACGTGCAGAATAAGAACATATATCTTAGAGAAAAATCAGATTATACCATCATATGAAATAATGCGGGACACAGCCAACTTTTGTATTTTCTATTTGTTTTACACAAAATTCTTTTTCTGTGAAAACTAACGCTCGTTTTGGCTTGTATGATTTAAGAAAACTATGAAAGCTTTTCCCTGGTTTTTTCTGACTTTTCACTTCTATAGGTACTACGCGTCTATCAACGTGTAAAATAAAATCAACTTCAGCTTTTCCTGTTGTACGCCAGTAATTGATTTTTCCCTCGAAGTTCTTTGCCAGTTCATTAAAAATAAAATTTTCTAGTATGATTCCTTTATCCATTCTGCTATCCAAAGGCAGAAAATTGTTGAGGATGGAATTTCTCAAACCAAGATCATTGAAATAGATTTTTCTTGCCTTTTTTAACTCCGTTGTCAAATTTTTATAATATGGTGAAAGAAGAGAAATGATAGACGTATTTGATAAAATCAATAAGTAATTTTCAATTGTTTTAAAATCCATATGCATCTCACTCATAATTGAGGAGATTTCAAGTAAGGAACCATTATTAAAACTGAGATAATTAAGTACATTTTTGAATTTTTCAAGATGCATGATATTGAAAAAAAAGAACACGTCTTTTTCAAGATAGGTTCTGGTAAGATTTTTAAGTAATTCCATTTTTACTGCAGTATCTTCTTCTTTTACAATAGCAGGATATCCTCCAAAGAGGAGATATTCCTGCAGCAGGGATTTGAGTTCTTGTTGAAAAACAGGCTCAGTTTCAATTGTTTCTTCTTTTTCCATGAGAAAGTCTTGTACTGATTTTTTATAATCTATGAAGACCTTGTGGAGATCCTTTGCCCTCCATAGTAAAAATTCCTCGAAGTCAAGCGGTGGGAGTTCAAAGTACACTGCTCTTCCCACGAGGTGTTTGCCGATTTCAACTTTTATATCAAAGGATCCGGAGCCAGTGACAAAGAGTTTTATTTTATCAGAAAACATATCGTAAATAAGTTTTATGTTTTTCCCAGCATTCTTGCTGTATTGTGCTTCATCAATAAAAAGAAGGGATTTTTTGTTTTCAACATATCTTTTTACAAACTCTTTGGGATTTTTTTCAAATCCTTGGAGCATTTCCTCGTCTTCAAGTGTTACGTAGTGCCCCCCGAGTTTCTCGTTTAGATGTAAAAATACTGTTGTTTTTCCGCTTTGTCTTGGTCCTTTTATGAGTATGGTTTCTTTTCTTTTTACCCATTTTTCTAGGTTTTCGTCTATTTTTCTGGGATAGTACTCCATGAATAATAGAATTATCTATGGAGTTAATAACCTTTTCTCACCTAGGGTTAAAAAAATATCTCCTCATTTGAACGTAACACTGAAAATGTTTAGATGGGCTTGGTAGAAACCAATCCGGAATCAGGGATAGGAGAAAAAAAGGATTTTAATTCATTAAAAAAATTAGAAGTAACAGCTACTCGTCTTCATCCCAACGATACGACTGATCCCGATATTTATCAGACACTTCTTTAATCCTTATGAGAGTTCCTTTTTTTGAGATTTTCACGAATTCAACCATCGTATCACCTGTTCAGGTAAGAGAACCTCTTCGCCATGACACCATGAGGGGTTCATTACTGTTGAAACGCTTTCTTACCATATTGTAGTTGCTTTGCCAGTATTTAAATTTTTTCAAAAAAATAATTATTGTCGTATTCGTTCATTTTTCTTCTCTTGAAGTTCCGTAAATGAAACCGAAGACGCAATATCAGTTCCTTTTCCATCCAGCGAAGAGAAACCGTGATCGGTTCCCTTGAACGGCTCTCCAAGAGTTCCGATACCGGTTCCGGTTTTTTCGTTCACACGAGCGCTCCTCGCAACATCCAAAAACAACCCCTCTTCATCTAACACCTTCCGTCCCTGAATGTTTCCGGTAGACACTGTCTCGCCCTTCTGTTCTTTCAGCAGCGCAACAAGAGACACCATGCCAACCACACAGACAACCCAGATAAAAACAAGAACAGCAATATCACCGTACTGTTCTCTATAGCGGTTCACCTGTATTGTTATTGATTTATTCTCGGAAAAAAAAGCCAACAAGGTTCGATACGTAATCAAGAATAAACCACCGATACCGACAAGATACCCTGGTACAATAAGCAGTTTTTTCTTCATGGGATCCCCACCGGTGAATACCCTAAATATTATATAAATTTCTTGTAAAAATACCTGTTTTTCTCCCCAAAGGACTCACATATTTTTATAAAAAATAAATATAAAAATAACCGAACAGAGCAGATACGAACTGTACAGACCCTGGATAACAGTTGTACAACAGGAGCTTAATAAGCGAACAAACAAAACAAGAGAACAATAAGAAAAAGGACGGAGATACCATGTCAAAAAATATATTCTTTGAAAGAAATAAGAATCGGTTCGTAAAAAAACCGGCTCTCTATGTAACCGCAGTCATCCTCATAGCAATATGTTTCGCACCGCTTGCGAGCTCCTGTGTACCACAACCGGGAATACAGCTCATCAAAACAGGTCCAACCTACGGCTATGTAGGAGAGGACATAACCTACACCTATAGCGTCAGCAACACAGAAAACATGCCGCTCAGCGATGTTACAGTCACGGACGATTCCTGCGGACCGGTGAACTACGTCTGCGGTGATAAGAACCAAAACGGAAAACTAGACAATTCAGAGACCTGGCTCTTCACCTGCACCTACCCACCGAGTTTCACGTTCCCTGACCCCTTGACCAACACAGCAACCGCGTCCGGGACCTGGGGCGACCAGACTGCACAAGACACAGACCCTTACACCCTGTACCCGTTCATCCTCCGCAAAAATGTTCTTCTCTACTGGGAAGGCGAGAATATTGACTACACAGACCCAGACACTCAATTCACCATGAGAATGTCACAAGGGGAAGAAAACCTTGACACGTTTCTCGTTAACGAATCTACCCCCGTCTATCTCTGGCTCAGCCAAGGAACCTACCACTTCACTGAAGTAGACGTTCCCCAAGGATACATCTCCGCCTATGAAACCATCACGTTTTCCACCGGAGAAACCTACCCAGATTTCTCCCAGCTGAACATCATCACCTTTGATCTCAGCATTGAAAAAACCGGGTTAGAGACCTGCTACCCCGACGATCAAATAACTTATAACTACACCGTCCGAAACAAGGGACCCGCAAGCGTCATCCCTGCCCTCCTGGATGACCTATGCGGTACTCCCGTCTATACCAGCGGAGACATCGATTCCGATGGACTGATTGATCCTTCTGAAACCTGGACCTATGACGCAACCTATACCGTCAATACTGAACCAGGGAGCATCATCATAAACACCGTCACCGTCACTGACGCAGAAGGAGCGAACCGAGCTGCTGAACAATGGTGGCTCGGCGGAGACGTCAACCTCAGCAATAATGCCGCGAACTGGTCGGTCGCCGTCATTCCACAGCCCGAAGAACCGGAGGAGCCACAAGAACCCGAAGAGCCAGAAGAACCAGAGCAACCAGACGAACCAGAGGAACCAACAGAACCTGAAGAACCACAAGAACCAGAACAACCAGAAGAACCTCTACAACCCGCAACCACCCGCTCACACTCCTACCACTATGGTGATATCGCACCCGTCGCGGATGCATCCGGCCCCTACAACGCCATGTACAACGAGGAAATCATATTCAACGGTTCACACAGCTACGACCCAGACGGAATCATCATACACTACGGCTGGTCATTCGGAGACGGAGAAACCACCAACGGTGAAAAAGTAACACATACCTATGCTGACGCAGGGATATATCAAGTAATATTAACGGTCGTTGATAATCTCGGAGTCTCAGATACCGACGTGACGAATGCCAGCATCGTGATACCGAATAGACCGCCAGCAACTCCACTGATAGCAGGCCCAGTGAACGGAACGACAAACACAGAATACTCCTATGTATTCGGATCTACAGATACAGACAACGACGACATCACCTACATCATCAACTGGGGCGACGGATCAACCTTCGAGACTGGATTCCTATCCAATGGGCAGTATTTCTCCCTGATTCACCGCTGGGATTCAAAAGGAGAGTATACCATAACAGTGACTGCGTCAGATGGCGAATTCACAACATCATCTGAACTGGTAGTCACGATTCATGAGACGCTCATCGCAGACAACATCGCAATCATCGCCTTAGGCCTCTTAGCCCTAATCGTGTTGATAGCAATTCTGCTCTATTCCAAAACAAAAAAGAAAAATAAATAAACCCCTCTGCTTCCCCCTCTTCTCTCTTTTTATTTTTATCATTTTCATCTGTTTTTTTAAAAAAAATTCCACCGACTTCATCCGTATTTCTCAAAAGCAAGAAAAAAGAAAAAAAAGGAACGAAACCGCACGTCCGTGAAGCATTACGAGGTATGTTTCCCCCGCGGAGGAACTGGTTTCCGGGAATACTCTTGCGTTTCAGGAACCGGAGGTTCCTGTCCGATTCCCACGACACAGACATCCAATACGCCCTTCTGACCAAGCTCCATAATCAGCTGATCAAACGGATCCTTCTTGTTCAAAACCTTCCTATACTTTACATCTGAGCCTTTCTGATGACTCTTTTCACCCACCACCATCTGAGGCATCTCCCTAGACATAAATAACGACAAAGTGTTTATAAAACCTTACATAAAAAAAAATGATGAAAAAAAGAAAAAAATGCGTTTTAGGGGTTAAACCATCCGCGGAATGACACAAAGATGTACATGTGTCCTATGAAACCGGTAAATGAGCTCGGTATTTCTACGGGTTGCATTCTGAGGATCCCGTATGAGCGTTCCCCGGTAATACTAATCGTTGAATAGTGGAGTCGTATGGCGAAGAAATGATATGTTTTTCCACCGTCGGATGTTCGTTTGAACAACACAATTCCACGAACGGTCGTTCGACCCAACAGTCCACTAGTGGTCGTTTGTGGTTCTGAGGCAATAGTGGTTGCCAAGGCGGTGATAGGGAGTAAAGTTACCAGCAGCATAACGCTTACCATTATGCCTACGAGCTTTCTCTTCATGGTTCTGAATCACGTTCCATAATTTTATAATAGTATTATAATTTACTGAATATATTAATCTTTCGTCATTACGGATTCCTCTGAGAAAAACGAAAAAACCAGGAGAAGAAATAAGATAAGAATCATCAGATATTCTCATCGTTCTTCCTCGTATGGTTTATCTCTGAACAGTAAAGATAAATAACTCGTGCCTCTTCCAGGTCCCCATATGAAGATTCAAACGGAATGTCTCCCCTGTTTATTGAAACGGATCCTCTTTGAAACAGAGCTTAGCACTAAAGAAAAGAAGCGCCAGACAAAAGCATTACGTACCGCATGCAAACTCCTCGCAGAACACTATGACCCTGAAGAATGCAGCGCTACCATTGCGACGAAGGTACACAAAGGCGTCTATGAAACATTACAGGACAAAGACCCATATACAGGGCTGAAACACACCAGCAACCTCATCGCTACCTCACTGGTACCTACAATCGAAGGACTCATCAAAACCTCACCAGACCCCCTCAAGACCAGCTTGATCTGCTCAATCATCGGGAACATCATGGATTTCGGCATCGACGGTTCGAGTACCCATCCACAGATGCTCGAAGAAGTCTTTGACAGGCTTTACACTGAAGGACTCGGGTATGACGACTATCAAAAACTCAGAAATCTTCTGAAAAACGCATCACATCTCGTGCTGTTTACCGATAACTGCGGGGAGATCGTGTTTGACAAAATCCTCTGCCGAGAACTGAAACACTTCAACCCTACATTGCACATCACCGCGGTAGTCAAAGGCGAACCGATATTAAGTGACGCAACAGCAGAGGATGCCAAAGAAATAAAACTTCACGAGGTCATCGATGAGCTGTTTACCACCGGGTGTTTTGCGGTCGGCGTTGATTTCCACAAGCTCCCTGCCGAGGTAACATCAGCATTGAAACACGCGGATGTGATCATCGCCAAGGGCATGGCTAACTATGAATCCTTTTCTGAAACGATCTTCAGACCTATTGCATATCTGCTCCGAACAAAATGCAATGCGATCGCACGCTCGATGAACCTTCCTCGGAACATCAGTGCGATAAAACTCTACGAATAAAAAACAAGAACCAAAATATCAATTTTTTTTGAACTCTACAGTCCAATCATTTGTTCATTCTCGTTTTTCAGGCGTGCTTACCGGGCAGTGTCAAGACAGTCCTAGCAGTCGAGTCATTCCAAGAGCATCATGACTGTGGAGGGTAAAATATCCCTTAAAAGCTCTATTATAAGGAAAAGTATTTATATTATTAAAAGAATAATTATAATTATGGGTGAACTATTGGGGAAAAAAGAAGTCAAAGAGCTCTACAAAGATGCGATCGTCTTGCATTTACTCAGAGAGGGCTATAGCGAATACAGAGCAGAAGCTGAAGCACGCCGACGAATGATGCGCGATGACATGCTCTAATCGTGCTTGCTTTTTTTATAAAACACGATGATTCATTAGAGAAAAGAAGTCAGAGAAAATGGGAGGTAGGAAGGATCTGGAAGGGGTTTTAGGAGAGATGGAAGGAAAAGGAAGTAAAAATAACTCCAGATCCTCTTAAGTTATACTTTGTCAAATGTTATATATAAACATTCTTAGTGAAAATGTCAGACTGGAAAAATACCACTACCTTCGACAGAGCGCAAACGCCTTCTCCACCGCCTCTTCCGCAGAACCAGCAACATACAACCGGGACTCGGACGCTTTCATCAAATTCCCAGACGCCAACTCATCAACACACCCACCAGTACCGGCCACCAACACCACAGGTTTCTCAAAAATCATCGCAAACGAAATCTCACTTAACGTACCCCACCGACCACCAATCCCAATCACCACATCCGCCGCAGACACCACCAAAAAATTCCGACGCAGCCCCAGACCCGTAGACAACGGGATACCAACAAACTCATTTGCCTCATCCTTCGAATCAGGCAACAACCCAACCGTTACCCCTTTCATTTCTTTGGCACCTTTACAGGCTGCCTGCATCACACCACCACGACCACCACAGACAAGCACACCACCACGCTGCGCAATCCCACGACCAACACGCTCCGCAACCTCTAACGCAACAGAAGACAAATGCACATCGTCACCATCACTCCCACATACCGCAACAAAGGTTTGCATCAACGCAGGCTATCGGCTCACCATTTTTAACGGTTTTCACACCACGAAAAACTATTGCTGATTTATTGCCCGGAATTATCAACATCAGAAACCGGAAAACACCGTGTCTTCCGCCCGGCCTTCACCACAGAAATCAGACCAGCCTGACCCAACACCTTGATATTATAATTAATCGTCTGCGGCTTCTGACCAAGCAATCGCGCGATTTCCTTCTGCGTCATCCCAGGCTGACTCCGAATAGACCCGATGATCCGGATCTGCAGATCAGTCAGCCGGAACCGCTCTGCTTTCGGGAAGTTCATCCCTGTAGGATAAAACGCCCGATACTTCAAACCCTCCCGACGTGACTGAATCAACTCGGTTTTTTCAAGGACACCGAGATGATACGACAACGTACCATTCTTCACTCCAACCTTCCGCAGAATCTGATTATAATGCACCCCTGGGTTCGTCTTAATAAACCCATAGATCTGCCCACGGACAAACTGATCGAGAACATCCTCCTTCTGAATCCGCGTATACAAAGGAAGCAACAATGTAAACATCAGGAGAAGCTTGTATTTCCCGCTCTCGGTAAACACCAGAAGACCAAACGCCAGCAACCCAAAACTAGCAGAAACAGCTGTTACCGGACCTTTATTCTTATTTACCCAGAGATACGAATGGCTGAGCTGCCCCTCATAATTCACAGCATATTGTTGAGTTGTCACATAGGTAAACCCCAGCGCATCGGAGACATTGACCATAAACCGGTACGTCCCGCTTTTTTTGTAATCATGCGCAACCGCGATCGTATCAGCGGCATATGTCCCATTGCTCCCATCACCCCAATCAATCCGGTAGTTGACCAGAGCTACATCTGGATTCTCCCTCGCCAGCTCAAAAAACACCACCTGAACACTGTAAACATCTAACTCCTGAATCGATTGTATGAAGTTTGTCTTGACTGTGAAATTTTGCAGGGGAGAAACAACTACTGAAGATACACCGAGCACCTCAGATTGTTGTGGAACACTAATAACCGGTTTTTCTTCATAATAAGATATCGTACTCCCCTCAGGCAGGATGCTGGTCTCCTCAGACGATTTAATGGCAAGACGATCATCGGGAAGCTTCACTGCGATACTCTCCGCAGGTAATTCAACCATGCTTTTCATCGCCCCATTCAGAATAATTGTGCTTGTGGTTAACGTAGGGTCAGAAACAATCGCGGTATAATTCATGTTTGTAGTCTGATCACTCAGCTGAAGAGAACTCAATGAACTATGAAGTGTCCCCGTGTCTGCAGAGGAAATAATCACAGGCATGTCTAAAAAAACACATAATATAAGAGCCGTAGCTACCATTAAAAAACCGAAATAGTTACTTCTCTTCACTGAAGAGGCACTGTGTAGGGGCATAGTCCTTCTTTTTTTCTCCGTCATTTATACTTAAGAACCGCTCCATATTTATATGTTTTGAAACAAAGCTTTGATTGTTTATTGAGTCTCTTCATTTGAAAGCTAGGGAGAAAATCAGATATACAAAATGGTAAAAAAATAATATTTCTCTGTTTAAATGAGAAAATTATATATACTGATTATCTATAAATAATAAATGGATAGGAAAATTGCCGAAAAATATACTATTCCATCTTAAGCAATACAAATATAATAATTGAATGAAGAAATATCTTTAAAGTAGTAAATAGAGTAAAAGTTGAGACGTAAAGACCATCAAAGCGATAATATGACAAAGAATATAAAAAACATAGGAATATTTTTCATAATGCTCCTAATTTTATTTACATCTTTTACAACAATTGTTAACGGTAAAAATAATTTAAATAATGATAATTTTCAAAATGTTGAAAAAATAACTAACAATACACTTTTCCAACCAACAGAAAACATAAATCTAAAACAAGATATATCAGAAATAAATGATATTACAAAAAATTATTGGGCAGTGCTAATAGGGTTAAATGATTACCCTGGTTATGCAAATGATTTACCATATAGTATAAATGAAATAACAAGCTTCCAAAAAACCTTGCTTAATA
This sequence comes from Methanobacteriota archaeon, assembly GCA_026394435.1. Lineage (GTDB taxonomy): Archaea > Thermoplasmatota > E2 > DHVEG-1 > DHVEG-1 > SM1-50. The sequence continues at coordinate 16,456 of JAPKYG010000119.1, forward strand.
CGAGAAACTGGAAACAATCAAATATTAAAATAATAACGGATAATAATGCTACAAATGCATCTTTTATTAATGCGATAAAATGGCTTGATGAAAACGAGGATTCAAATGATCTATCTATTTTTTACTTTGCAGGTCATGGATCACGTAATTCTAATGGTCATGAATATATAAAATTATATGATGCACAAATAACAGATGAAGAATTAGATAAACAATTAGACAATCTTGAAGGAAAAGTAATCGTTATCCTTGACAGCTGCAAGAGCGGAGGATTTATTGAAGAATTACACCAAAATAAAAGAGTAATATTAACAGCTTGTAGCAAAGATGAATTAGCATATCAGGATCATAACTTACAAAGTGGTATTTTTGGTTATTTTTTAAATATAACTCTTGATAAACTTGCAAAATCCGCTGAGATGGCATTTTTATTTACGTATCCCCTTTGTGTTTATTACAGTAAAAAAATAAGTGAACAGTATCATACTAACTTCACATTCCATCCTATTAAAGATGATAGTAATATTGGTTTATCAAAAATCATTACTTGGCGTAAATTCTTACCTATTTCATCAGGATTTTTAACATACTTTAAGATTAAATCTAGTGAATCAAAAATTTGGATTCTCTAAGTCACAAAATTAAAAAATTCTAAGATTAAGACCTCGGTAGCTAACATTCCTCAGAACTCTTTCCCTTTTTCGCTACAGTGATATCCTCCATCTGGTTAATGTTTCTTCTGGCAAGAGCGTCAATTTTCCCGGGTTTTGTTTTATTCATATGTATCGACAGATTTCATGTGTCTACAATACGTAATAATCTCCTTTTGCAAAAATCCACCTCCCTATAACACCGCCAATAAACCTAAATAGCCAGCCGATATTACGAGCAAAACGCAGAGGAGCATCCCACGTATGGCAACACAACTTGTCAAATGTCCCACATGCAAAACCACAATTACGGTCTCTGGAGAATCTGGTGAAAAAATCTTTCTTACCTGCCCCCAGTGCAATCAAAAAGGAGCTTTTATCATCCCTGAAGAAAAAAGTGCAAAAACGATGGGAACAAATGAAGCGACTATCGAAGTCAATGGTCTGACAAAATCATATAACCATTTCACCGCGGTCAATAACGTCTCCTTCGCCGTTAAAAAAGGAGAAATCTTTGGGTTTCTCGGACCAAACGGCGCGGGGAAAACCACGACCATCAAAGCCATGCTTGACTTGATCCATGCGAACACCGGAACCATTAAAATCAACGGCATCGACGTACGAACACACGGCAAAGAAGCAAAGAAATACGTCGGGTACATGCCGGAGAAAGTCGCATTCTATGATAACCTCACTGCATTGCAGAACCTGCGTTTTTATGCAGAAATAAAACACGCACCCAAAGAGGAATGCATACATCTTATCGAAGAATTCGGCCTTGGTGACACCGGGAAAAAAAGAGTCGGGAAGTTCTCCAAAGGAATGGTCCAACGACTCGGCATGGCACGGGCTATCCTCGGCAATCCCCCGATCCTGATCCTCGATGAGCCAAGCGGCGGGTTAGACCCGCGTGGCGTCGTTTTAATCCGAGATAAAATCCTTGAAATGAAAAAGAAAGGAACAACTATTTTTGTTTCATCCCACATTCTCAGTGAAATCCAGGAGATCTGTGATCGCGTCGGCATCATCAATAAAGGACTCCTTGTCGCACAAGACACCGTTGAGGGACTCAGCAAAAAACTGAATCTGAAACCACAAATCACGGTAACGGTAGGCTCTATGTCAGCGAAAATTGAAAACGCAGTCAAGAAACTCCCAGGGGTCGACAGTGTTAAAACCCAAGGAAACACTCTTGAAATCGTCTGCGACGGAACCATGAAAGCAAAAGTCATCCTGGCGATATCAACCGCTGGCGGAAACATCCAAAACATTCAAACAAAAGAACCCTCCCTTGAAGAAGTTTTCATGCGATACACGGAGGCATAGGAATGCAAACCAACGTTATTCTCAGCATCGCAAAAAAAGAAATCATGGATAATATCCGGAACAAATGGATCATCCTGGTTTCCGTGATGTTCGCACTTCTCACCCTGGTTGTCTCCTATTTTGGCTCACTTGCAAGTCGTGGATGGCAAGACCTTGGCTTCACCATTTCAGGTATGGCAAATCTTGTGACCTTTTTAGTACCCATCATCGCACTCATGCTCGCATATGCAGCAATCATCGGAGAAATCGAACGAGGATCCATGAACTCGCTTCTCTCGCTGTCCGCAACCAGATTTGAAATCATCATCGGAAAATTCCTTGGCCTGGCAGGTGTCCTTTGCTTCACGATTATAATAGGGTTCGGAGCAGCTGGCCTGATGATAGCAGCCAATGTCTCTAATGTCAACTACGCTGATTACGGTATCTTCATTGGCGCAACCATGCTCCTTGGATTGGTGTTTTTAAGCGTGGCGTTGTTCTTCTCTACAATCTTCAATAAGCGGTCGACCGCGATGGGTGGCGCAATCTTCCTGTGGTTCCTCTTCAACATTATTCTTCCCATTGTTTTTATTGGATTACTTGCGGCCACTATCGACATAACGAAGTTTGCACTAGGGAATCCGATTGTTGTACCAGACTGGTACCATGCCCTTAATTTGTTTAATCCAACATCGGTGTACTCGTCTCTCCTCACGATCGCAATTGGTCCGGTCTCCTCGATGAACGCCTCCTCGATGATTCCAGCACCCGCCTGGTACTCCAGCGGACTTCTCATTGGCGTCCTCCTTGCCGGGATCATTGTCTTTTTCGTCCTCGCGGTTTGGAGGTTCCAACGAAAAGACATCTAACCTACCCATAAATCTTATAAATACCACTTTGTTTTCCTACCATTCATCAACACTGGGGAACCAGCCTATGGCACGACATGTAGAAAAAACGAATCCAGCGCTTATCACCCTTATTGTGGGGTTAAAAAAGACCGCGTATGAGAACGATGCGCCGATCTGGAAAGATATCGCAGAGCGATTAGAAAAACCATTACGGAATTGGTCTGAGGTTAATTTAAATCGTATTAGCATGTATGTTCATGAGAAAGAAACCGCGCTAATCCCTGGAAAAGTACTATCAACAGGGAAGTTAACGAAGAAGGTTTCCATTGCCGCCTGGTCATTCTCAGAGAAGGCTCATGAGAAAATCAAGAAAGCAGGTGGCAAGACACTTTCCATCGAAGAGCTTGTGAAACACAATCCGAAAGGAAAAGATGTAAGGATACTGGGATAACCATGGTAGCAATCATAGATGCAGAAGGCGCAGTACTCGGACGACTTTGTACTGCAGTAGCGAAACGTCTCCTGAACGGCGAAGAGATAGCCGTCATACATAGTGAGAAAGCAATCGTAACCGGTAAGAAAGATATGATTAAAGCACATTATAAACATGAACGAGAGGTTGGTACCTACCGGAAAGGTCCGTTCTACCCACGGATGCCTGATCGGATATTGAAACGAACGATTCGCGGCATGATCCCCTATCAGGAGCCTCATGGGAGAACAGCATTTAAAAGACTGAAATGCTATATAGGAGTACCAAAGGAGTTCCAAGGAAAATCCTTTGAGAAAATCACCGCTGCTGAAAAGCACCCTGCTGATTATATGACGTTGCAAGAAGTATCACAATTTTTAGGAGCGAAGGTGTACTATGGCTAAGAAAGTTGTCAATACCACGGGGAAACGAAAAACATCGATAGCAAAAACAACCGTGGCAAAAGGCGCTGGTCGCGTCCGTATTAACAATATGCCTGTTGAGTTTTATGAGCCAGCAATCGCTCGATGGAAGATCATGGAGCCACTGAAACTCGCAGAACACCATGCCAGCACGGTAGATATTGATGTCAACGTCAGTGGCGGTGGGTTCATGAGCCAGGCAAACGCAATACGAACCGCGATAGCAAAAGGCCTTGTGGAATACACCGGGGACCCTGCGTTACGCCTCTCATTCCTTGGCTATGATAGAGATTTACTCGTGAGTGACTCACGGATTAAAGAAAGTAAAAAGCCTCTCGGGCGTGGTGCTCGAAAGAAAAGGCAGAAATCATACAGGTGATCAAGTGATTATCCCTATTCGATGTTTTACCTGCGGAAACGTAATTTCCTCCATCTACGATGAATATAAGAAACGGTGTGAGATGTATCAGAAGGCGATTGCTGCTGGTGAAAAACCAAAAGAAACCCCGCAGAAGATTCTCGATGACCTTGGTGCAGAGCGGTACTGTTGCCGACGGATGATTATTTCTCAGGTTGACCTCCTCAAAGAAGCAGCGCCGTACGAATAAATCTCAACGATCAAAAAACAACTGTCCGCTGGGGCGTTGTAAAGGCTGCCTCAAAATTTTTCTTTTCTTTAAGAGCGTATTATTTTGATTACGTATTTGTATAAACTGAACATCGCCATGGTGAACAATCCTGCCACAAACCCTATCAAGGCAAAGGTAATGGCAGTCATCTTTATCGCCTTTCCACCTTAGAAGAAAAAAGTTCGTGTGTGTGTTTTTCCGTGTTCATTGTCATTTTTCGTCCCTTCAAACAAATAATGATATATTATATCATGATATTATTTGTCATTGCTTGTATTTATAATTTTCCCGAAAAAATAACAAAAACTCTCACACCATCGCAAATAATATAACATACCATCACATATCATCACAAAGGGGTGAATGTGGATGCAAAAAACACTATTCGATTTCTTTGAACCTGATGGTGAAAAAAATAAGCGGACAACAACCGCAGCAAAATAAAAACAAGAGTTGTTCCCTTGTTAAATTTTAGGGGTACGATTCTCCCAGAGCCGCCACAGCGCAACACACAAAACAACGGCAAAGAGAACAAAACACCCAAGAGCGATATAAAGGTACATCGGATTTTGATACACAGCCTGAATAACTCCTTGTGATTGATCAACCACGAAACGACTACCATCACCAGCGGTGAGAGGCCCGGAATCAGAGGTTTTTTCAATGACAGTAAGCTCTTTTCCCAGAGGAATCCCTTGAGTATACGCAAGTTTCGCCCTCATTAAAAAAGTCTGAAAGAAATCAGGGAGGCCTGGTGGTACCGATACACCTTCGACCCAACCATTTCCAGCTTGAAGGAAATTGCCATTATCAACTAGGCCTTTACTCGACAACACCGCCTGATCACCCATCGTATACAGATTATACCCTATGACCGTACCTTTAATGTACCAGATCAGCTGAATAATACCTATCCACAAAGCAACAAACGTAGTCGTAAACAGTATCACAATCTTCGTATTCTCCGGATGCAACAGACTCTCTCCCTTCCACGTCAGTTTATAGTACACCCACTTATGACCATCACGCTCACTTCTCTTAATCAATCCTGCCTCATGCAGTTTCGCAAGATGCTCATGCAACGTTGCCTTATTCAGATTCGAGACTTTCGCAATCTCATTCAGCCCCATATTCTTCCCATCAAGGGTCTTAAGAATATCGAGTCTCGTATCAGACGCAAGTGCCTTGAATGTCTCTCGATCCAACGTGATCTTTGTCATATTTCCTATAACCAATTATCTCTTACAACCTTTAAATACTGTATGTTTACGTTCGGTTTTTCCCAAACGATACATCTCCCGTAGCGGCGATTCTCCCCTTATGAACAAAATGTAAAATTATAAATCACACAGAACCATTACCCCCCTCTTGTATGAAGAAGGACACACTTATCCAACACCTCAAAGAATGCGGAGCGATCAAGTTCGGACGGTTCGTACTCACTTCAGGAGCAATCAGCGACTACTATATCGACATAAAGAAAGCAAGTACAGAACCAAAAATCCTCAAAATCATCGCACAACAGATGAGCGATTACACAAAAGGCTATGATATGCTCGCAGGAATGGAGCTAGGAGCAGTACCCCTCGTAGTGGCACTCGCGCTAGAAACCGGGATTCCGTATGTGATCATCAGAAAAGAAAAACGAGAGCACGGCACCGGAAAACAGATCGAGGGTGGCGATGTCAAAGGAAAAAGCGTGCTCATCGTTGAAGATGTCACAACCAGTGGCGGTTCCGTGGTAAAAGCCATTCAGATTCTCCGAGAGAATAACGCTGAAGTCGAAAAAGTCCTCGTCGTCGTAGATCGGGAGACTGGCGCACGAGAGCAGCTCCAGAAACTAGAAGTCGAGTTCATTCCATTAGTCTCAGTCAGTGAAATCCTCAAAAACAAAAAACACTAAAAAACCATATTCGGATTTAAAAAATAGATAGGGGAAAACTATGAATGTATTAGTCGTTGGTGGTGGCGCAAGAGAACATGCAATCTGCGATGCGATAGCTCGATCAGAACAGGCGACACTGTATGCCGTGATGAATAACCTTAACCCGGGTATTGAGAAGCTAGCTGTTGATTACCTCCTGAAAAAGGAAACACTAGTAAATGATGTTGTTTCCTATGCGAAGAAGAAAAATATTGATATCGCGTTAATCGGACCTGAAGCACCCCTGGAGGCGGGGCTCGCTGATGCACTGACCAAGAACGGCATCAATGCGTGTGCCCCTAAAAAAAACGCGGCACGGATTGAAACAGACAAGGTATGGATGCGCAATCTCCTCACGAAATACAAGATTCCTGGCCAACTTCACCATAAAAGCTTTACCGACGCCGAGCAGGCAAAAAAGTTCATTGAAGAACTAAACGCCCAGGTCGCGATCAAACCTATTGGTCTTACCGGTGGAAAAGGCGTCCATGTCGCAGGCGATCATTTCAACGGCACCGATGAAGCCATGGCCTATGTAACAGAAGTCATCCAGAATAAAATCGGTGGAGCCGCTAAAGTCCTCATCGAAGAAAAAGCGGTGGGCGAAGAATTTACCCTGCAAGCATTCACCGATGGATCGCATCTTGCTCCACTACCAGCGGTACAGGATCATAAGCGATTATTACCTGACGAGAAAGGCCCAAACACCGGCGGCATGGGATCGTACTCCTGCGCCAATGGACTGTTACCATTTCTCACCCAATACGAATACGCTGAAGGCGTCTCTATTTTACAGAAAATCGTCAGCACCCTCGCAAAAGAAAAATGCACATACATTGGTCCCATCTACGGACAGTTCATCCTCACCGCAAACGGAGTGAAAATCATTGAGGTGAACGCACGGTTTGGCGACCCTGAGGCCATGAACGTCCTCCCTTTACTAGAAACCGATTTCATGGAAGTCTGCACCGCAATGCTCGATGGAACACTTTCCAAAAAAGATATACAGATGGAGAAGAAATCAACGGTATGCAAATATGTTGTCCCTGAAGGGTACGGCATAAAAAGCATGATTGGAGAAAAAATAGAAGTCAACGAGAACGCGATACGACAAGAAGGTGCGATGCTTTTCTATGCATCCGTCACCAAGAAAAATAATTACATCATGACCGGGTCATCACGATCTCTCGCTGTCGTCGGCATTACCGATGAACTCGCAGCAGCAGAAAAGATCTGTGAGCAGGCATTAACCCATATCAAAGGTGATCATCTCTTCATCCGCCATGATATTGGAACGAAAAAACTTCTTGAAAAACGCGTTCGTCATATGAAGGAGATACGGGGAAAGAAATGAAACAAGAAATCTTCGTGTATTTTATCGGAACCGCAGGATCAGGAAAATCCACGTTAACCGCATCAATGCAACAATGGTGTAAAGAACGCGGGTTAGACGCAATCATAGTCAATCTTGACCCTGGCGCAGAAAACCTCCCTTATCAACCTGATGTCGACATCAGGGACTGGATCTCACTGCGAGAGGTAATGGATACAAACAAACTCGGACCAAATGGTGCACAGATCGCCTGCGCTGACATGATCGCACTCAACACCGGTGATGTCAAGGAAAGCATCAACTCATTCAAAGCAGACTATATCCTCTTAGATACCCCCGGGCAACTGGAGCTGTTCGTGTTCCGAGAAGCAGGAAAATATACCGTGAAGTTCCTCAGCCCAGAAAAATCAGTGATTTGCTACCTCCTTGACCCAATGCTAGCAAAAACAGCATCAGGGTTTGTCTCACAGCTACTACTTGCGATCACCACGAACTTCCGCTTAAGTCAACCACAAATAAATATCCTCAGCAAAACAGATTTACTCTCAAAAAAAGAATTAGAGCTTATTCAAAGATGGTCAAGTGACCCTGATGAAATCTACGAGGCGCTGTGTAGCGAAGAAGCATCCGTACATCGAGAGCTGAGCGAGCAGATACTTCACCTCATCAAACATATTGGTGGGTACACACGACTTATCCCGACCTCAAAAAAGAATTATTTCGGTATCGAAGACATCTATACCAATCTCCAACAGCAATTTGAAGGCGGAGAAGACCTGTTAAAAGATTGATTTATGTTGATTTAAGCGTCCCCAGCACCGGCTCAAAAATAAACCCTTTATCCATCAATGACGTTAATGCTTCCTCGATAGAATTCTCATCCAAGCCTTGTTTCTTACATTTCTCTACGATACTATCCCACGGAGCACCCTCTGCACCCTCAATTTCCTTGATGGTATCTAACACAACAGTCTCGGGGTCCCCTGCAACTTCAGACGCAGCTACAGGTTGCTCTCCCTCTTGTTTTTTCGGTTTCTTTTGCTCTTTTTTTGATTCTTTTTTCCGTTCTTTAATCTCCAGTTTCTCTTCTTTTCGAACCTCTTCGAATTTCTCTGATGCGACAGGGACAATGTATTGCAATGACTCGCGGATAAGCGCCGCATACTTATTCACATCGATTGAGCCATATTTTTTCAATGCAGCGACAATCCCTTCCGATAATTCACGATTGTATCCAAGTTTTTTAAGGTCGTACACGTTCGGCTGCGTCATCTTCATTGCTTCAATGATCGCGCTAATACGCTGTTTCGTCTGCATGCAGGTTTCAATGATCCATCGGTCCCGCGCCTCCGCATTCACCTCACGCACCAACTCAGGACGTAACGACACATACATCGTACCTTCCTCAGGGATATATGTTCGTACCTTCCCGATAATCGCAACAAATGCAGGAACCTCAATGCTCTGCAACTTGTTTGTCGCTTCCTGCTGATACTGCCCTGAATAAATCGTAAACACACCGGTCGGGTCTGACAAATGCGCTCGCAGATACTCCCCACCCTCCGTAACGCTCTCCACATCAGTCAACACCCCTGTAATAAACACCCGATTTACTTTACTGCCCAGGGGCGTTACCACATAGGAGGGTACCTTTTCGCCACTGCCCTTAATCTCGATTGATGCATCATTGTACTCCGCAGCAAAAATCCGCCATGCGGGCTCTCGTCTCATAGCAACTCCTCCAACTCCTGAGACAATCGTTCTGCTTCCGCGGCAACATTAAAATCAGCACGTTTCGCATCGCGAACAATCAAGGTCACCCCGAACTGATCACCCAAAGCATTCCCCTGTAAACTAATCCGATGACCAAATAACATGCTATTCATTTCTTCAATAAGGCCATCATCATTTGAGGAAACATTCATGGTTTTGCCAAGAAGTTTTTCAGTAACCTCCTTTCCAAGGATCGCGCTCACCGAACCGGCTCCATCATCAATGACCAGTTTCATCCGCAAATCAGCCTTTCCTTCGACAGTCCCATGCACCGCGCATGTGCCATCCTGGATAACCCGGTTGCACTCCGGACATCGCTGCACCAGCCCAGAGCCTTTCCGAATCTCAATGACGGTTCCTTCCACTTCAACATCCAAGGCACCGTTCCGATCCACCAGCTCAGACAGCACTATTTTTTGTGTTTTTACGTCTTTTTTTGAAATCATATTCGCATCAAGTTTCTCCACGGTTGCCTTCTCATCAAACGTGAACTGTGGAATACCCTTCCAGGCTTTCACATACCCTCCAGAAATCTTCACCACAGCGCCTTCTTTTAGCTTAAAATCGTACCATGCGGTAAATTGTGCCTTCCCCGTCTCATCACCAAGTATTCCTGAGAAAACCTTCTTTTTCTGACCCGAAATCTCCACGTCACGGTCTTTTATCTCAAGGATTCGCGCGGTCACCTCAACAGAACTCAGACCACCGCGTAACTCTTTTACCTTGTACTCCCGTGGCTCCGCGTTCACCTCAGGAACCTCTGACGCATCCGTCTTCTTAATTTTGGTTCGATCACCGAAATTCACTTTCACGCTCCCTTGCCATTCTTTCGTATATGCGTTTGTGATATCCACAACTGTGCCTTTTTCAAGTTCAAAATCCTTCCACGCGGTAAACTGAATCGTCCCACTTTCATCACCGAGGATGCCATAGAATATCTTCCGCGCTTCCCCCTTCACCTGTATCTCCCGAGGATTTACTGAAACAACACGACAGAGCACATGAACACTCTGTTGATTCGGCTTTAAATCAACAACCAAGGTACGCTCTGAAGACGGCGGCTGCATATATCCACCACCAAACTTCTTCACCAGTGTCTGCTTCGCATGATCAGGAGGGACACCATATTCCAAAAACTTCTTCAACTCTTTTTCCAGTTCATCCCGACTTACTTCTTTTCCTGATGTCTCACGAAGTGCTTCAAGAATATCATCAATCTGGTGTTCAATATTATCCTCAGACATAAAGGATTCCTCGCCCAATTTTGATAATCGTTGTTGTATATATAAAGAGTACTGTAGTACTAATAACATCAAAAAAACAAGCTCAGGATAATCCAATGATATTACCGTTCTTATCAATATCCATGAACTCGGACTGAGGGTGCGGGGGAAGACCTGGCATGGTCGTAATTTTCCCGGTCATTGGCACCAAAAATCCGGCACCCGCGGAGAACTTGATATCCCGGACCGTGATCTTAAAACCAGTCGGCCTGCCTAGCAATAGTGGATTATCAGACAAGGAGTATGGTGTCTTCGCAATACAAATAGGAAGTGAATCAAGCCCGAGCTCCACACACAGTTTAATGTCACTTTCTGCGTTCACGGAATATCCAACCCTATCCGCACCGTACATCTTCTTTGCAATTATTTCGATCTTCTCTTTCACCGGGAGATCAAGATCATACAAATACGTGAAACGAGAAGGTGTGTTATGAATCAAATTAATCAGCTTCCCCGCAAGCTCAATTCCACCTTCGCCACCATTCCCCCAGACATCAACAACTGCACAGGACACCTGTTTTTTAGAGCAAAAATCTTCAACATAATCAAATTCTTCATTGGTATCATCAGCGAACTGATTGATCGCGACAATCACCGGGACCTGAAACCAGGAGATGTTTTCAAGGTGTTTTTCAAGGTTTCCAAGCCCTTTCTGAAGAGCCTTACGATCATTTCCTTCACCATGTCGTTTCAACGCCCTTATACTTACCACGAGCACAACCGCATCAGGGATAAGGTTCCCAGTTCGACAGACGATATCGAAGAATTTCTCCGCACCAAGCTCAGAGCCAAACCCAGCTTCGGTCACAAAATAATCAGCAAGACGCAACCCCATCATATCCGCAATAAGACTATTGGTTCCATGTGCAATATTTGCGAAGGGACCCCCATGGACAAACGCAGGGACACCCTCGACGGTCTGCACCAGATTGGGCATGATCGCATCCTTCAGTAATACCGTCATCGCACCCACTGCTTTCAGATCAGCGGCAGTCACCGGCTTGTTATCATAGGTATAAGCAACAATGATGCGACTGAGCCGATTCCGTAAATCATTCAAATCCTTGGACAGACACAGGATTGCCATGATCTCAGAGGCTGGTGTAATCGAAAACTCAATCTCATGAGGAACACCGTCAGAAGGTCCACCAAGCCCAACAACGACTTTGCGTAAAGACCGATCACTGATATCCAGAACCCGCGGCCAGACAATAAACCGAGGATCAATATGAAACAGGTCACCATGATGAATATGATTATCAAGTAAACTTGCCAGAAGGTTATGTGCACTCGTAATCGCATGCATATCGCCAGTGAAATGAAGATTAATATCCTCCATCGGAAGAACCTGCGCATACCCTCCACCGGTAGCACCCCCTTTCTTTCCCATAATCGGGCCCATCGATGGTTCCCGGATCCCCAGCATGGTTTTTTTCCCGAGCTGTGCAAGCGCTTGTGCCAACCCGATCGTCACCGTTGTTTTCCCCTCACCACTCGACGTCGGATTAATCGTCGTTACAAGAATCAGCTTTCCCTGTTTCTGCTGTTTTACTCGCTTCAGTACGTCCAGGGAAACCTTTGCTTTGGAGCGACCCCAGCAGAAGTACTCGTCCTCATGAATCCCTGCTTTTGCAGCAATATCTTCTATAGGAAGAAGAGGAATAGAGCGTGCAATTTCGATATCGGTTTTCATACAATGACAGGCACGATATCATGTTTCCTGTTAAAAAAGATGTTCGCTCAAACAATGAGGTAAAAAATCGAAAGAGGACCACCATACGAGAATATTCATATGACGTGGGTTTTTCGAGTGGTCCATGCTGTCTCAGGTAATGAGGAATAAATAGTGTGAGAGTCGTATGAGGGTACATTCCTATTCTTCATTCTGATGCGCCTCTCCTTCGTTTTCGTTTCGGGTGAGAAAATCGCATTTTTCTGAAACTCCCAATAACGAATCCGCCAGTTCGTCCCATCACACAGAAGAGCCTCATCTCGCCGGGTGTTCAGGATTCCTTCTGATTCCAAACGGTAAAACAAGCGTCGATCAGAATGATCAAGCATATTATCAATAATACAGTCATCATATCCGAACATATCCATGACGATCTCAGCGTATCGTCGTGCTTCTTTTTCGTCAACATTAAGCTTTCTTTGGATTGTTTTTGCGAGTGCATTCAAGGTGACAAGCGGCATAGTATTTCTCCTTTCTTCTTCAATAGTATAAATTTATCTTTAATAGTATATATAATTTTCCCTTCTTTAGCCTCTTTTACTATATTCGCCCAATCCAGCCGCTCTTGCACTCAATAAATATTATAACACATATGAACCATACACCAACGAGTTGTTCCTATGAAACTTGCACTCATCTCCGCACGACCAACCATCGCAAATAAAACAAAAAACATTCAAATCATGGAGAAATACATCAATAAAATAAAAGCAGACATCTACATCTTCGGTGAGTATTTCCTATCAGGGGATCGCTGCAAAGACGAATTCAGGGACCTTGCAGAACCACTGAATGGACCATCCATCCAATACCTTAAAAAAATCGCAAAAGACAAACAATGTTACATCGTTTTTGGAATGCCAACCAAAGATGACAAGGTTGATGGTCTCATCTACAATGCATCAGTGTTAATTCATCCAAATGGCACAGTAGACGCGTATAAAAAATGGTTCCTGCCAACCGCTGGGCCTTTCGAAGAAAAAATTTTCTTCGACCAAGGTGAAGAACTCCCCGTCTTCAACACCACCTTTGGAAAAATTGGGTTGCTCATCTGCTATGACCTCAACTTCCCGGAACTTGCAAAAGCACTCACCTTACAAGGAGCTGACCTCCTTATCTGCATCTCCGCGTCACCATCAACCACCAGAAAATACTTTGAAACATTACTCCCAGCGCGCGCATTAGAAAACACGGTTTTCGTCGCTTACGTCAACCTCGCAGGAAACCAAGAAGACCTTATTTATTGGGCAGGCTCACAAGTCTATGACCCCTTGGGAAACCTCATCATCAAAGCACCCTACTTTACAGAAAGCATAATCACCTGCGACATTAACCTGAAACAACTAGAACCAGCACGGGCACGACGACCAGTATTACGAGACATAAGACCAGAAATCTACCAAGACCTCTACCAGTTCTCACGATTTCATACAAAAAAAGAACCCAAGGAGTAGAACAATCTTCATCTCACCTATGTTCTGATTCTGGAGACAACTCTTGTTTTTTTTTACAAAAAGTATATACATGAAAAAAACATTCAGGGAACCTGTTTCAATTCCGGTTAACTGGGCGGGGCGAACCTTTGAAGCAACACAATGAAGAATTTGTCAGAAAATTAGACCTTACTTCAGTGAAAATTAGAAAGCATATCATTGAAATGTTATATCGAGCAAAATCGGGGCATCCGGGTGGCTCCCTTTCTGCGGTAGAAGCAATCGTTGCCCTCTATTTCCACCACATGAACCATAACCCGAAAAACCCGAAAGATCCAAACAGGGACCGGTTCGTATTAAGCAAAGGTCACGCTGCTCCGACACTGTATGCAGCGCTTGCAGAGTGCGGATATTTCGATGTAAAAGAACTGCTTCTTCTCAGACAAATCAATTGCATGTTACAAGGACATCCCGTATGCACACACATTCCGGGCGTTGAAGCATCAACCGGGTCTCTTGGCCACGGACTCTCGTTCGCAAACGGGATAGCCTTGGCAGGGAAACTTGATAAAAAAGACTACCGTGTCTACGTCATGGTCGGAGACGGGGAAACCAACGAAGGACAAATCTGGGAAGCAGCAGCATCAGCATCCCATTATAAACTCGATAACCTCACTGCACTCATTGACAGGAACTTCTTACAAATAGATGGGAACACCGAAGATGTTCTCCGTCTGGAATCAGTACGGGATCGATGGAGCTCTTTTGGTTGGTATGTCCTTGAAGTTGATGGGCATGATATCGAAGAAATCATCGACGCACTCCTCACCGCAAGTGAACAGAAAAACCAACCGACCATGATCATTTTGAATACTGTGAAAGGGAAAGGTATTTCATTTATGGAAAACAACATCGACTTCCATGGTGTACCTCCAAACGAGATGGAATATAAACTCGCAATGAAGGAACTTGATACTGTACAGAAAGCACTGGAGGCAACCCTGTGAATAAAAAAGAGATGGCAAACCCTCGGGACGCTTACGGAGAAACTTTGGTAGAACTTGGGGGAAAATACCGCGATATCGTCGTACTCGACGCAGATCTTTCAAAGTCAACAAAAACCATTTTGTTTGCAAAGAAATACCCAGAGCGGTTTTTTGAGATGGGGATCGCCGAGGCAAACATGATCTCTACTGCTGCTGGGCTTGCATCTTGCGGGAAAATCCCCTTTGCCAGTAGCTTTGCTGTTTTTGCAACCGGCAGGGTCTACGACCAGATTCGCATTGATGTTGCGTACTCGAGAGCGAACGTGAAAATTTTTGCGACCCATGGGGGAATCAGCGTTGGAAAAGACGGTGCGAGTCATCAGATGATCGAGGATCTCACGTTGATGCGAGTGCTCCCTAACATGACCGTGCTTGCACCGAGCGATGCGATACAGACACGACGGCTTGTCGAACTGATGGCGACAACCGAAGGCCCGATGTACGCTCGAATCGGACGCGCAAACGCACCAGTCCTCTATAAAAAAGAAGACCTCAAGGACATCAAGATCGGAAAAGGACTCGTCGTCAAAGATGGATCTGATGTTAGTATCATTGCGTGTGGTACGATGGTAGCCCAAGCAGTAGATGCACAGGAAAAATTATCTCAAGATGGGGTTTCTGCTCGTGTAGTTGACATGTATACCATTAAACCACTTGATGAAAAACTTGTAATAAAATGCGCCCGGGAAACCAACGCAATCCTGACCGTGGAAGAACATTCGGTGATCGGAGGATTAGGGGGTGCGGTAAGCGAAGTCCTTGCAGAAAACGGTTCGCCAACCAAGTTTAAACGGATGGGTGTACAAGATATGTTCTGTGAATCAGGCGAACCTGAGGAACTGTTTGAAAAATATGGATTAAGTACACCTCATATAGTGAAGACCGTAAAAAAACTCATAAAATAAGCAGAGAATACGGTTTTTGAGGTAATTCAAAGTTGAATTTTTTAGCTTTTTTTATTGACTAAAAAGTAGCGGGTATTCTTACTTTTTGTAAGTTTTTCTATTAGATATAATAACACGGTATGTTTAAATATAATCATTGCAACAGTATATCATATATAATTTTAAATAAGACCGATGAAAGAGTATAACGATTGAGGTATGGTGGAAGGAAAGATGACACGCACACTCAGCAGGATTATTCTCACACTCATGGCACTTCTTTTTGTTAGTCAACTCCCGTTCTTTTCCACACACGCCCAAGAAACAACACCCAACGACCCCATCGTCATCGAAGAAAACCCTGATCTCCTCATCATTCTCTCCCCCCAATATGAAAGAGACACTGATATTCACACCGCAATAAATTCCTACATCACAGCCGTATACAACGATCTTGGCTGGACCTCCCGAATTATCCCAATACATGAAGATGAAAACAACTACCAACAAATTGACAACATCATTGAAACCACCTACAACAATCACCCTGTGAAAGCCTGCATCATGGTCGGTGAAGACCTCGACACCGCACTCGGCGGAGACTGCGGCTACCTTGAACAACCCAGCACGCTACCCTGGTCCACCCTCGGAGGAACAACCACCTATGAACTCACCGAACAAGGCATCATCTGCAAACCAACCACTCTGAATATCTGTATTTCCCTTCTCTACCCAACCCATGAGCTTTCCTACGAACAAAAGAAAGCATCCATCATCTCCGCATTTCACAAATTCACCATCCAAAGACACACCACAAACCCAAACAGCATCCGAGTCTTCGAAAGCTCCGACCTCAACACCGACTCTAAAGCAATTTACCAAAAACTCAGTGATCACGGAACCCTCTCATATACCGAAGATGCTACAGATCCAGATATCAGCGCATCACTCACAAAACCATACACTGCATACTTCGTACACGGCCACTCCACCCCAGCAGGAACCGATGTCAACGCACAAAAAAACATCGGATGGTTCACGGCAGAAACCCTTGACACCTTACAGACACCGTTCTTTGGAGCAGACGGATGCTACGCTGGCGGCTGGTGGTCCAACCAACAAGACAACAACAAGCTAGATTCCAGCATCGATGGCTCTTGGTACGGTTCAAAAATCTTCACCAGCAAACATATTCAAGTCATGGCTCTCGGCCTTCTCTCCCAAAACGGGTTTTCCACACCGGTCAGTTTCCTTGAGAATGTCTTCTCCGAGCTTTTGACAGGAATAACACTTGCAGAAGCAATGATCGGAGACACCTGTATTGGTGATTTCATCGTCGTCGGAGACCCAACATTTCATTTTACCATATAAACGAGATGGGCTACTGTATCAATTAACTTTTAATACTCTCATACCTATATTTATATAGTAGCTTGAATAAAATGACGAGAGAAAACTTCCCTTCATTTATCCCTGCAGAAAAAACCATTCCAGAATTAACGATTAAAGCCATACTGGTGGGGATATTCCTCGCCATCGTTCTTGGAGCAGCAAACGCATACCTCGGACTCTACGCAGGAATGACGGTTTCTGCAATCATCCCTGGCGCAGTCATGGCTCTCGCATTGATGAAACCATTCAAACCAACGATTCTCGAAGTCAACATCGCAACCATGGGCGCATCAGCAGGGGAGTGTATCGCAGCAGGAGTCATCTTCACCATCCCAGCCCTTATTTTAGTAGGAGCATGGACCGAGATACACTACCTAGAAACAACGTTCATCTCGCTCATTGGAGGAATACTTGGTGTCCTCTGGATGGTCCCTCTCCGACGAGCGCTCGTCGTCAAAACAGATCTTCCGTTCCCTGAAGGAATCGCGGTCGCAGCGGTTCTCACGACAACAGTCGGCGGAGAACAAGTCGAGAAAAAAGACCGTGTGAGCGGGATCTGGCTTGTCATTGGCGCTCTAGCCGCAGCACTATTCAAATTCGGACAACTGTCGCTCAATCTCTTTCGCGATACCATCGATGGCATGGTCAGCATCGGAAAATACGCGATTTTTGGAAAAGAGCATGAAGCATGGTTCTACGGTGGAACCACCACGTCACCTGCACTCCTTGCCGTCGGATGGATCATCGGACCACGGATCTCATCTTATGTACTCGTAGGAGGGCTGTTCGGTTGGGTCATTATAGCACCGCTCCTTATCCTCGTCACCGGACTCCCAGCCCCAACCACAGAATACACCGGATTAGGTACCCTGATCGGAGGGTTCTACACCATCTGGGGTGAACAGGTACGATACATCGGTGTCGGAACAATGCTCATTGGTGGCCTCTGGGCCGTGTACTCCATTCGAACAAACCTTGTCGACAGCGTCAAAGAAGCAGCAATGGGATTACGAAAACAGGGATCGAAAACACAAAAACGCACCGAACAAGATTTGAACTACAAACTCGTTTTTATAGCCATTGGAGCAATGGTATTGCCGATTTTTGTGTTATACCAGCTACTCTCGGGGCTCATGGGCATTTCGATTATTATGGCGATTCTTACCATTTTTCTCGCATTCATCGCCAGCGCACTCGCAGGATACCTCACCGGTCTTGTCGGCTCTTCCAACTGCCCAATCTCAGGAGTAACGGTCACCATACTTCTTATTGTCAGCTTACTTATGCTTGGACTCGGAGCAACAGGATTACAAGGAATGGCAATCGTGATTTTCATCTCCGCGGTCGTCTGCATCGGCGGATCAATCTCCGGAGATCTGCTGCAAACCATGGCATCCGGTCAAATGATCGGAGCAACACCAAAGAAACTACAGATCTCGATGATCTTCGGAGTGGTTGCAATCTCTGCCGTGGTCGGAATCGTCATCGGTGTGTTACACCAGGCGTTTACTATTGGCAGCACGAAACTTCCAGCTCCACAAGCATTCCTCATGAAAGGAATCGTTCAAGGAATCCTAGGAGGAAACATGCTCTGGCCGTACGTGGTTGCCGGCGCGGTACTCGCGTTCGTCCTCATCCTCATTGAACTCCCAGTGCTTCCAGTTGCAATTGGAATCTATCTCCCATTTACTCTTTCCGTCCCGATCTTCATCGGCGGAGGCATCCGCTACATGACCGATGCGGTCCTAAAGAAGAAATACGGGAGCGCGGAAGAGGAAGAACTCAGCGACTGGGAGCTTGCCATCAAACAAACCGGGGTCACACCAAAGGAAAAAGCGATACGAACCGGACTCTTATTCACCGCAGGACTTGTCGCTGGCGAAGCATTAATGGGCGTAGTCGTCGCAGTCCTCATTGTGCTCGGGATTCAGCTTGCAATCTTCGAAACCGCACCCTGGTGGCCAGGACTCCTCGTGTTCGTATACATCGGTGCACTTCTTGCATATATCCCGATACGAGAAATTATATCTAACAAAAAACACTGAAATAAAGACATCTACTTTACTTCATACAGATTATTGGAGAAGTATTAAAGCTGACTTAGGTATATTATAGACTTGATAGTGTAATGTCAACCGACATCGCTAACGTTCATAATAGAATGATGCTGGTATTCCCTCAACACCAAGGGAATATCGTACATTGTTGAACCATTCTATGTATTCAGACAGAAGAAGTGAAACGTTTTCGAAAACCTTGTCAAGGACAAGATACTCTTCTTTGAGATTGCGAATAGCCCGTTCAACCTTTCCCTTGGTTTCTGGATAATATGGAGGTGCGGGTTCATATTTCACCTTGTTTGTCTTGCACCAGCGTTTGAGATCATTGCTTTTAAACTGGGATCCGTTGTCGCAGAGGAGACGTTTGGGACCTCCATATCTTTTCACTGCCCATTCCAAGGCAGTGACCACCTCTTCTTTCTTGATGGAGGTATAGAGTCCGCAGTAGATAATGAACCGTGAATGGTCATCAATAATCACCAGTGCATACAACCGTTTTCCATCAAGGAGAAACGGTCCTTTGATGTCGATCTGCCAAAGGCCATTTGGTTTTCGTGCCCTGAAATATTTCCAATCCTTTTTGTTCCTCTGGTATGGAGAACCATTCCGTCTGTGTTTTTTCAGAATGATATTCACGGTTTGGCGACTAAGGTTCACTGATTGCCAGTCACTGCCGGTAATCGTAGTAAGCAAATGGTGAATGTATCCCGGTGGACATCGAAGATTAAGAGATATCCTGTATGTACCCCAGTTGAAAGAATCACGGAGGACGATGATAGCATTTTCAATCTCTTGTGTTACCTTTGAGTATGTTTTCAATGGTCGTTGTGAACGGCTTCTGTAACTGTCTTTTCCAGGATGGTATGCTCGTTTCCTCCATTTCCATACCACCCATCGACTGACACCGAAGATAGCAGCGATGTCTTTGATTTTGTATCCTTTTTTGTAAGCTTTAACAATACGTCTTCGTATTTCAGGTGTAAGTGATCCCATCCCTCTTCATCCCAAGATTAGGGATGTGATCACTTCATTGTTAATGTTTTTTACAAAAATGTTGGCGATGTCACTTTACTTTACA
>JAPKYG010000136.1 GCA_026394435.1 Methanobacteriota archaeon
GGGCTGGTGTACTATGCGATCACGTGGACGGTGCTCGCCTATGCATTTTTTGATCATCGGGAAATCATTGCGATGGGGATCCTTGCGATGTCGTATGGCGATGGCCTTGCGTCGGTGATAGGGATCAAATACGGAAAACGAAAATATAGCATCTTCAAAGATATAAAAAGCTACGTCGGGTCGATTGCAATGTTTGTGTGTACGTTTCTGCTGCTGGTTATTGCCCTGTTGTTTTATGCGGAGCTGGTGACGACTCGGGTTGCGGTGTATTTACTCTGTATGGCAGGGGTCGCCACTATTGTAGAGGGTATAACTCCTTTGGGTCTTGATAATCTCTCGGTGCCGTTCGTTGCTGCGCTGATGTATTGGTTTTTCCTGGTGGGATGACATGCGACTCATCATTGTTGACGGTCTTGATGGTGTCGGGAAAGATACACACGCCCAGTTAATCAAGGAGCGGTATGAAAAAAAGGGAGACAAAGTGATTGTGCGATCCCATCCAGATTCAGATAACTTCTACGGACGGACTGCGAAGAAAGCGTTGTTAGGCCAAGGGAAAATCAATCGACTGAAAGCATCGTTATTTTATGCACTGGACGTCATGTATTCGTTACGGCGATACTATCGGAGACCGACTTGTGATACGCTGATCATGGTTCGATATCTGATGGGGACTGCGTATCTACCAAGACGGTTAACAAAAACCGGGTATCGGTTTTTTGAAAAGCTGGTACCTACCTCAAAGTACATGTTTTTTTTAGATGCGACCCCTGAGGAGTTGGTCGAGCGTATTAAACAGCGAAGTGAAACCGAGATGTTTGAAACACAGGAATCGTTTCTGAAGGTACGGGCAAAAGCATTGGATCTTGTACAAGGTTGGTACATCATTAATACTGGTCAATCGATAGAACAGACGTTTGGTGTTATTGAGAGAGTATTAGATGAGCTTGACAGAAAACCTGTTTCATAGGTTGCTTCCTGTTTTTAGCACGTCTCTCTTTATCAAATAATATCAGTGGCACCAAGAAGCTGTGCAACAACCTCATCAAGACCAGGAACTGTATCGAATTTTTTCAGTTCAGACGGAGCAACCCATTGGTAGTCCTCATGTTCCCAATCGACACGAACCAGTTCTTTTGACTCAATATGAAATAGAAACGGATACACAATCCAGTCGTATCTTCTCCCATCATAGGTATCAGAAAATTCAATGGGATCTCCTTTCCGAACAAGCTCCAGTGCATCCACACCAATACCTGCCTCCTGCCGAATCTCTTTTACGGCAGTCTCATAAGGGTCTTCAAGCTCCTCGACAAACCCAGCAACACCACCCCACAACCCACGATACGTACCAACCAGATTACTTCGTTTCAGGAGAAGAATCTTTCCGTCATGCTCTAAGAGGCAAGTGACCACCTGGGGCATATCAAAACCTTTTCGAAATATACTCTAAAACCGATTCAAACACTGCACGGCCATCACCGATATTGTTTCCCAGTCCAGTCTGCGTCCAGTTCGGATGCTGATGGGTGTAGAACGTCCGTTCCGGATGAGGCATCATCCCAAACACCGTACCCTGCGGGTTACAGATCCCTGCGATATTCATCGGAGACCCATTCGGATTCCAAGGGTATCCTGCATAATTGCCTTCCGGATCAACAAATCGAAACACGATCTGGTCGTTTTTCTCTAATTTCTTGAGGTATTCCTGTTGTTTTTCCAAGGGAAACAAAAGTTTTCCCTCGGCATGCGCACTGGGGATGAGTCTGATGTCGTTTTTCGGGATTTTCGAAGTAAATACACAGGTTCCTTTATTTTCATGCTTCAGCAAAGTTGGTCGGCATTCAAACCGATTGGAATCATTGAGATATAAACACGCATCAGGGACCGGACGAATGATTTCATCAAAACCAGGTAATAATCCGAGTTCAGTCAGCACTTGAAACCCGTTGCAGACACCCAAGATCGGATGCTCTTGTTTCACAAAATCCCTTAGTTGTTCTTGCAACTGGCTTTTGATTCTCGCAGCAAAAATAGCACCTGCTCTGATATAGTCACCAGCGGAGAACCCCCCGGGGATCATCAGACAATGATAATCAAGGATGTCGCGTGTCTCATCTGTATTGCAATCAATCTTTAAGAACTGTTTGAGATGAACAAATTCTGGATGAGCGCCTAATTGTTTGAAGGCATCATAGGACTCTTGTTCGCAGTTTGTTCCCTCGATGCGCAACACTGCAACATTGATGTCTTTTATTTTCATGTTTCCACCCTGGATTCGATTCGTAAATGCATCTCCATTATTTCTAGTTTTATCGAAGGCAAAATTAATGATATCGAATGCCATCCAGGCCAATAAGGTGAACAAGATGAAGCACGTTCATTACACTGAGGTAGATTTAGAGCATCCACAGGAGCCGGGAGTAAAAAATATCAAGGTCCGTTGGCTCATTTCAAAGAAAGACGGGGCGCAGAACTTCGCGATGCGCCTGTTCGAAATCAAAGCAGGCGGAAATTCTCCACTGCACCAACACGAGTGGGAACACGAGGTATTCATCTTGGAGGGAGGCGGGTTTGTCAAAGATCAAACCACTGAACAACCATTACAACCAGGAGATGTTTTATTCATTAAACCGATGGAATGGCATCAAATAATCAACCGAGGAAGCACGACATTAAAGTTCCTGTGCTTGATTCCGTATCAAAAATAAAAGAAAAAATAAAAAAAGAAAATGGGAGATTGTTAGTAAAAGTAAATAATGGTGATTGATGTGTTTGAATTAGCATATATTTTTTTAGCAACATTTATCGTTTCACTTATTTCGTTCGTTGGCGTTGTAACCCTGGCGTTAAACGATAAGATCCTCAATAAAATCTTACTTATTCTCATTGGTTTATCTGCAGGAGCTCTCATGGGAGGCGCTTTTCTGCATTTATTGCCAGAAGCTGTCGAAAAAAGCACTGGACTTGATGTGTATCTTTTTGTTCTTATTGGTTTCATCCTCTTTTTTCTCATAGAAAAAGTATTACATTGGCGACATTGTCATAAGGGAGGGTGCGATGTTCACACATTTCATTATATGAATCTTGTTGGAGATTCCATCCATAATTTCATCGACGGACTTATCATGGCAGCAAGCTTTGTTGTCTCTATCCCTCTTGGTATTACCACAACGATTGCCATCGCCACCCATGAGATTCCACAAGAAATCGGTGATTTTGGTGTGTTGCTGTACGGAGGTTTTTCGAAAAAAAGAGCAATTATGCTAAACTTTGTTGTTGCGTTAACCGCTGTTCTCGGGGGAATTGTTGGTTACTTCGTTTCCAATCTCATTGAAAACATCGTTGTCTTCATCCTGCCGTTCGCAGCAGGAGGATTTATTTACATTGCTGCGACCGATCTCGTTCCAGAGATCAGGAAAGAACTTGATATGAAAAAATACATGGCCACCCTTTTCGTTTTCATCTGTGGAATACTCATCATGTGGGTCACCAAAGTTATATTTGGTGGATAACCCAGCAACGTGGGAAAAAGAGGATACATTGTGTGCTTGGCGATCCCGGGGAAAATCGTAGAAATCGATACAAAAAAACAGAGTGCGACCGTTGATTACGGGAGCGGTACGAAGCGGAAAGCGAACGTTTCCCTTGTTGATATAAAGGTCGGTGACTACGTGCTGGTTCACGCAGGGTTTGCCATCCAGGTTCTCGATGAAAAAGAAGCACAAGAAACCCTCGCGTTGTTTAGAGAAATGTTGTCTCTGCAGGAGGATGTATAGTGTTTTCATTGCGCGATAAACATCTGGCTGATGACATTGTTTCTCATATTAAAAAAGCAAAGGTGAATCTCAAGTTCATGCATGTGTGTGGTACGCATCAAGATACGCTCGTAAAACATGGATTGGATGTGTTATTACAAAAATGTGGTATTGAGATCGGACAGGGTCCTGGGTGTCCTGTGTGTGTGACAACCCCAAAAGAGATCGAGGAAATATTGGTACTCGCGAAAGAAGGAAAGACGATTGCCACGTTTGGGGATATGACAAGAGTACCTGGGGAGCATTTCTCATTGCAGCAGATGAAGACTGACGGCTATGATGTTCGTACTGTGTACGGTATTGAAGATGCATTGCTTCTGGCTGAAAAACACAAGGACAAAGAAGTTGTGTTTATGGCAGTGGGTTTTGAAACAACAGCTCCGACTACCGCATCAGTGCTCTTGAGAGATCCGCCCTCGAATTTTTCTGTGCTCTGTTGTCATCGCTTGATTCCCCCTGCGTTACTAGCGATTCTTGATATGGGTGAAATAAAAATTGATGGGTTCATCGAACCTGGTCATGTCTCAACTATTATTGGCGTAAAACCGTATGAATTTATCTCCAATAACTATCATATTCCCCAAGTGATAACTGGGTTTGAGCCGATTGATCTTCTGATGGGAACCTGGATGCTAGTGCGGCAGATACAACAGGGAAAAGCCGAGGTTGAAAACGAGTACACTCGTGCAGTGAAGCCGGAGGGAAACAGGAAAGCACAGCAGATAATGAAGCAGGTTTTTGAGCCGGCGGATGTCAAATGGAGAGGGTTTCCGGTGATTCTTCAATCTGGTCTGATGCTTCGGAAGAAGTATGTGCAGTATGATGCGCGGAAGAAGTACGAAGAAGAGCTTTCGGAGCTTACTGAAAAAGAGTTTACTGAACCGGTGGGCTGTCTCTGCGGTGACGTTCTCAGAGGGTTGATCTCATCAAAAGAGTGCCCTTTATTTGGTCGTCAGTGCACCCCGGATAATCCTGTTGGTCCATGTATGGTCAGCAGTGAGGGAAACTGTAACATTCAATACCGGTACCCGAAGAAATAAGCAGAAAGCATGTGGTTATCGTATTTTTTTACGAAGTTTGAACAGAATCAGGGTCACAACAAGGGCGATAAGAAATGCACTGATGGTTCCCATAAGGATGCCGGAGAGGGGATAGAAGAAATAGATTCCTACTGCGTAGCTGACGACACTGGGGCTGCCGTAGATCATGCCTTTTGCCATCGCACCGGTAAACTTGGGTCCGTGTTCTCTCATGGAGATGAGCATGGTTGATAAGAAAATAGCGGGAAACACCGAGAATATTCCGCTGAGTATGACTCCGAAATTGGAGAATGTGACAGCGATGGCAATCACAGTCCCTGCGATGATGCTTCGGCCGAGTAGTTTGAGCGGCGTGTAGTGAACCTCTATGGTGTTCTGTGAGGTTATTTTTTTCATTTTATCAAGCGTAAAAAAGGTAAAAACAAAAAATAAAGCGAACAATGCAAGAGATACAACGATGGAGGTCAAGTTTGAGTAAAAGAGCAGTATGGTGAGTGCTGTCCATACCATGAGTGATGCTGCAAGAGCAACGAGTATTTTTCTTGATGAAAGGAGCGCGAAGATTACGAGGAACACGAGGTTGATTCCCATTTCAGCGGGAACAACTGCGACAGATTCTGAGGCGAACTGTTCTCCTTTGTCCAAGGCGATGAAGAGGAATGCGATGATGATGGTTGAGGGGAGTGTACCGATGATTCCTCCAGTTTTTGTACCGTATCTCTCTGCGATGATGGTGACGAGTACGACCACAAGTGCGGACAATACGAAGGGGATGATGGTGTGGTAGAGAATTGAATACTCCATTGTTCCCCGGGATGTGTTGTTCATATTAAACGTTTCTTTTTTGCTCGTTTGGAAAGTTTTATATACCTATTTTGTAATACATACTAAATTGTAATAATATCAAATTAGAAATCATTACAGCATTGATCAGCATGTATGAAAAATACGTAAAGACCCTCAAGGACCATTCAATAAAAATTACATCACAACGACTTGAGATTCTGAAATATCTTAACGAACACCACACTCACCCCAACGTCGAAGAAATATATTCAGAACTCAAAAAAAAACACCCATCTCTCTCTCGTACAACGGTCTATAACTCCTTGGAAATACTAAAGAAAAACAAGATTGTCCAGTCTCTCACCATTTCTGGCTCGGAACTCCGATATGATATCGAAGAAAGTTTACACCATCACTTCCTCTGTAAAAAATGCGGCGCCATTCTTGATATTTCCATCACCTGCCCCAACATGGACCGCACTTTAGATGGAGGTCATCGCGTCGAAGAAGTACAGGGTTATTTCAAAGGGATTTGTAAGAATTGTCAAACGACGGAAAAAGGAAGGCGGACCAATGGATAAAAAGACGTTTCATAAAATATCCTATGGTGTGTATGTGATCTGCTCTAAAAACGGAGAGAAACGAAACGGACAAATCGCCAACGCATTATTTCAAGTCACCTCAGAGCCACCAACAATTGCAGTCAGCATCAACAAACAGAACCTTACCCATGAATACATCGATGCAAGCAAGGTATTCACCCTCTCCATTCTTGATAAAAAAACTCCCCTTTCATTTATAGGAACATTTGGATTTAAATCTGGTCGGGACGTCGACAAATTCAAAAAAGTAAGCTTCAAACTTGGAACAACACAAGTTCCGATCGTTCTTGACTATGCACTTGCCTATCTCGAGGCACAAGTTATTGATAAAATTGATGTCGGGACTCATACGATTTTTATCGGTAAAATAATAGACGCATCAGTACTGTCACAAGAACCGGTCATGACCTATGAGTATTACCATGAAGTAAAAGGTGGGTATTCACCGAAAAGCGCACCTACCTACGATAGTGATGTTGATAAGAAAACAGAGAAAAAAAAGGAGGACATAAAAATGGACAAATATGTATGTACCGTCTGTGGATATGTATACGACCCTGCAAAAGGTGACCCTGAGAGCGGGATAGCTGCAGGAACAACGTTTGAAGATATCCCTGATGATTGGATCTGCCCTGTCTGTGGAGCAGGAAAAGATGCATTTGAGAAACAATAAGAAGAAAGAACGCTGGTAAAGTATATAAAGAAATGAAAATTGTAACATGAAATGGAGGAAAAAGAGTATGTGTAAAAATTGTGGCTGTGATGTATCTGGAAAGAACATCCAGTACAAATGTGACTGTAACGAAAAAGACTGCACCTGCGATTCTATAATTGAATTTGAAAAAGAACCAAAAGCAGTACCATTCTGTTGCGGTGCACCAATGAAATGTATCAAATAAAATACAACTATGTAAAAGGAGGTAAAAAAGATGTTAAGTAAAAAAATTGAAAATGCAATAAATAAGCAAATCAACGCAGAACTCTGGTCAGCGTATCTGTACCTATCAATGTCTGCCTACTTTGAATCAATCAACCTTGGTGGATTTGCAAACTGGATGCGCGTCCAAGCACAAGAAGAACTCGGTCATGCTATGAAATTCTATCACCATGTGATTGAGCGCAGAGGACGTGTCACGGTCACTGCAATAGCAGCACCATCCGTAAGCTGGAAATCACCAATGAACGCGTTTGAAGATGCATTCAAGCACGAACAAAAAGTCACCGGGATGATCAATGACCTGGCAAACATGGCAGCAGGAGAAAAAGACCATGCGACCGCCAACATGCTTCAATGGTTTATAGATGAGCAAGTTGAAGAAGAATTATCAACGGATACAATCGTACAGAAACTGAAAATGATTGGGACAAACACTGGTGGTCTGTACATGTTGGACCATGAGCTTGCCCAGCGGAAAGTAAAATAATTCAGTACTATAGAAAAATGAGTTCGAGGGTGATAAAGTGGATTTAAGAAAATATACGCTCGAGGATTTACTCCTTGCTGCAATGAAAAGCGAAGTTGAAAGCAACATGATATACAAAAAGATTGCAAAGACAGTGAAGAACGGTTTACTCAAAGACAAACTGGAATTCCTTGCAAAAGAAGAAGAGAAACACCGACAATTCGTCGAACAGATTTACAAGAAAAAATTTCCTGGGAAAAAACTGGTTCTTCCGAAGATAACCCCGGTTCCACTCCCCCAACTCATTATTTCTGACGAGGACACCCCGCTTGGTATCATGTTGAAAAACTCGATGCATGCAGAACAAGCTGCTCATGACTTCTACAAATCACTCTCGAAGCAATTTACCGAAGATGCAATGATACGCAACACCCTTTCCTATTTTGCAGACATGGAGCTGCAACACTACAAAATCCTTGAGATTGAAAAAGAGAGCATGGATCGATTTGAAGAGGCTGACGTGTACTGGCCAATGGTTCATGCAGGACCCTAGAGTTGGAATAATAGGAGGCTTATCAATAGAGATAAAAGTGGAGATGAAGATGATGAAAAATTTAAAAGGAACACAGACCGAAAAAAATCTCCTTGCAGCGTTTGCAGGAGAATCACAGGCGAGAAACCGATACACCTATTTTGCGTCAGAGGCAAAAAAAGCAGGCTATGAACAAATCGCAGCGATCTTTTTAGAGACTGCGGAAAACGAAAAAGAGCATGCGAAGGTATACTTCAAGCATCTGCAGGGCGGTATGATTGAAATCACCGCGATGTACCCTGCAGGAGTCATCGGAACAACAGAAGAAAACCTCAAAGAAGCAGCTGATGGAGAGAAAGCAGAATGGGGCACGATTTACCCAGCGTTTGCAGCAATAGCAAAAAAGGAAGGATTTCCTGAAGTCGCACGAAGTTTTCAACAGATTGCCGAGGTCGAAGCACATCATGAGAAACGGTACCGGGCACTTCTTGCAAACCTAGAGAACAAACAGGTGTTTAAGAAAGAAAAGGTCGTCAAGTGGAAATGCAGAAACTGTGGGTATGTCCATGAAGGAAAAGAAGCACCAAACAAATGTCCAGCATGCCAACATCCGCAGGCATACTATGAAATTTTAATGGAAAACTACTAAAGGAAGCGAAGAAGAGGTCAAACCTTGGGTAGCAGCACTGATATTACCGCTGATGCAGAATTGGATTGTGTAGGGCTCTACTGTCCGATGCCCATAGCGATGACCAAAGAAGAAATCGACAAAATCGAAATCGGTCAAGTTCTCAAGGTGGAGGCTGATGACCCTGCTGCAGAAGAAGACATCAAACGTTGGGCGAAACGAACAGGACATGAGATTATAAAATTTGAGAAAGAAGGTTCCCTGTTAACCTTCTATATTAAACGAATGAAATGAGGTGTTTATATGAAAGATGAAAACTCAATTCTTTATGTGCAAACCACGGATCAACCAGAGAAACAATATTCTCCGCTTGTGCTCGCACAGACCGCAAAAATGATGGATATCACCCCTCGCGTTTACTATCTAGGCACTGGTTTGAGAATTTTAATACCCGGTGTTGCAGAAAACATCAAAATGGGAACTTTTCCCAGTGTGGCTGAGATGATTAAAAAAACCCTGGATATGGGTATTGAGATATATGTATGCGGAGCGTCGAAGCAGATGCTTGGGTTGGAGAAAGTCAAGTTGATATCGGGGGTAAAGATCGTTGGCGCAGGAACCTTAAATGATCTTGCGTTAGACGCTGGGGCAACCATGTGGTTTTAACGGAGGAACGAATGCCAAGAATCTATCTTGATCATGCATCATCAATGCCGGTCGATTCAAGGGTTTTTGATTTCGCAAAACCCTATCTCATGAAGTCCCATGGGAATCCATCCTCTCTTCATTCTGTTGGGTTAGAGGCGAGACGAGCAATTGAAGAGGCACGAAGTAAAATCGCAGGGCTCATCAACGCGGAAAGCGAAAACACGATTATTTTCACAGGGAACGCGACTGAAGCCAATAATCTTGCGGTGAAAGGCACAGCGTTGAGAAACATCGCACAAGGAAAAGCAGTAATTGGCTCCGCGATCGAACATATGTCAGTTCTCAATCCGATGAAGGAACTGCAGAAAAACGGGTTTTCTTTCTCAACTATCCCTGTTGATTCGACTGGTGTTGTCGATCTAAAAAAACTTGACAGTATTCTTACTAAAAACACGGTGGTAACCTCAATTATGTATGCGAACAATGAGATTGGAACCATCGAACCGATCCAAGAGATTAGTAAAATTGTGAAGGGCAAAGGATTGTATCTCCATGTTGACGCAGTTGCTGCAGCAGGGCGTATACCTATTGATGTGCAGAAGGATGGCATTGATCTTCTGACGCTTTCTTCGAATGATTTGTATGGTCCTCAGGGAGCTGGTGCACTGTATGTAAAACCTGGTGTTAAAATCCAATCTGTTCTCCTCGGTGGTGGACAGGAACGAGGTCTTCGTTCAGGTACCGAGAACGTGTTTGCTATCGCTTGCATGGGTGAGGCCGCACGAATAGCACAACAGGAAATGA
Source organism: Methanobacteriota archaeon (assembly GCA_026394435.1). Taxonomy (GTDB): domain Archaea; phylum Thermoplasmatota; class E2; order DHVEG-1; family DHVEG-1; genus SM1-50. The sequence continues at coordinate 10,262 of JAPKYG010000136.1, forward strand.
AACAAGAAAGTAACCGACTTATTCCTATCAGAGATAAACTGATTAAAGAAATTTTAAAAATTGAAAAATCCTATCTTACTGGCCATCCTACACAACGTCTACCCCATCATGCCAGTTTCCGGTTTAGTTATATCGAAGGAGAAAGCATTCTCTTAAATATGGATATGTATGATATTCAGGTGTCGACTGGTTCTGCCTGTTCATCAAAGACTCTTGAGCCATCGCATGTTCTTCTCGCGATTGGTTTAAAACATGAAGAAGCTCATGGATCCATGGTGCTGACGCTCGGGCGTTCTACTTCAATGGACGATGTTCCCCTTGTGAGCAAAGCGACGTACGAGACCGTCCAACGCTTACGAAACCTTTCACCAATGTCAAAAGAATGGAGGAAATAAAAATGGCAAACGTAGGATATAGTAAGAAAGTCATGGAGCATTTTATGAACCCGCGAAACGTCGGTGTGATAGAAAATCCTGATGGCTACGGTAAGGTAGGAAACCCTGTCTGTGGTGATGTCATGGAGATATTCATCAAAGTAAAAGATGAGAGAATCACTGATATTAAGTTCCGGACGTTCGGGTGCGGTTCGGCCATTGCGACCAGCAGCATGGTGACCGAGCTTGCGAAAGGAAAACATGTGGATGAGGCAGTCAAGATCACACGTGGTGATGTGGCAAACGAGCTTGATGGTCTGCCAGCGCAAAAAATGCATTGTTCGAATCTAGCTGCTGATGCATTGCATGAGGCGATTAAGGATTATAAAAATAAGAAACAAAAGAAGTAGAATGGAGGTAATAGGATATGGTAAAATTAAAGGAAATCTATAAATGTAATGTCTGTGGGAATGTCGTGGAAGTCGTCCACGCAAGTATGGGTGAGTTGGTGTGTTGTGGGCAACCCATGGAGTTACTTACCGAGAAATTGCAGGATGCGGGAAACGAAAAGCATGTTCCAGTGATCGAAAAAACAACGACGGGTGTCAAAGTAAAAGTGGGGTCTATTCCCCATCCGATGGAGGAGAAACACTATATTGAATGGATTGAACTCCATGCTGATGAGACTGTATACCGGAAGTTTTTAAAACCTTCAGAAAAACCGGAAGCAGAGTTTTGTGTTATGGCAAAGAAACTGTCGGCACGAGATTACTGTAATATACATGGATTGTGGAAGTCGAAATAATCGGGGGCGTCTTCCGCTCTTCTTCTTATTTTTTCGTTCATCTTTTTTTGTGCAGATTGCTCGTAAAGGTTATATATCCCCATTGCATACTAATTGTTAACAATTAACCCGGGAGGTAATCTAATGCAAGAAAAACACCGAGATAAAACCGCTATCACTAATGTCGCAGAAAAAGAACTTGATCTTCTCATCAGACACATTGACGTCCTTAAAACCGTTCGCGATCATGGCCCTATCGGTATCATCAGACTCTCACAAGTAACCGGCCAACCACAACATGTGATCCGTTACTCACTCCGAACACTAGAGCACGACGGCATCATAAAACCCTCATCTCAAGGAGCCATCATCACCGATAAGGTCCATGACACACTTGGCACACTTGAATCAACCCTTGACGACATGATAACCACAATGACTGATCTGAAAAAGAAACTGAAATAAAAGAAACATTTTCAAATAAATTCTCAGCAGTTGGTACTCTCCAATATTTTTAAATAGGAGTAGTAAATAGTCTTTCTCAACCAAAACGAGGTACTAGAAACATGAAACTCAAGAATCTATGGGTAATAACAATGATAGTAAGCAGCCTATTCCTCATCGCTACGTTTTCTGTCGAGGCTGAAGATATAACAGACGGAACGAACGATGTAAACTCAATTGATATGACAACAGGAGAAAGTAAAGTAGTCACCTATTCTCCAGATATTAATGTTGACAATCTTGATTTGATCAAAGCAACCTATACACAACAAGGAATACAGGCCACTGTAAGCTTACAAGTAAAAGGGAACATTGAGAATAGAGGAAAAATTATAGACATAAACAATCCAGATGCTTTAAATTTTAATGCTGTGGAATACGACTTTGAATTAACCACATCAGAACAAGACTATTTCATAAGTTACTCTAACGAAACTGGTCAGTTGCTAATTGGTGGTAATGAACAAATAAACCTCACATCATCAGATTTCTCCGCTGTTGGTGATACTCTTACGATTTCTTTCGCATTAACAAGCGCAAATGAAACCTATTCAAATCTTAGTGTAACCTCTACATACCTGAAAGTAGATTTATCAGATGAAGCAAGTCTAGTGTTTTTATCAGATGTTGCTCCAAACCTTCCGCTTGCAGTTTCTTATGCGTACGCATCAAACATCGGTTCTATCGGAGAGAACATACAGTTTAATGGAAGCGTGGAACCCCTGACAGGACAACCACCCTACATCTACCATTGGGATTTCGGAGATGAAAGTACATCAACGCAGCTGAATCCAACACACACCTACACAAAAGCAGGGGTATATACGTATACCTTTACGGTCACAGATAACGCAGATGCGACTGCAAGCCAGTCTGATAATATTACAATCTCTGCAGAGGGAGGCGGGACCAAAGATTCTCTATCTACCCAAATGATCCTGTTCCTGGCCATTTTGCTTATTGTCATCGTCATCGGTGTCGTTGTCATTGTCTGGATCATACGACGATAAACCACATTCCTTCTCTTTTTTTTCTTTTTCTCTTTAGTTATCTTTTTATGTCCCTAGACGATGACTTTCACTACGAGGGATTTACAACATGAAAGATGGTGAAAGCAAATACGCGTATAAGAAGAAATCTGCATGGGAACTTTTCTCCAAAGCACAAATCACCAGTGCCTTTGCGTTTGCAGAAGGATATAAAACATTTCTCAATGAAGCAAAAACAGAGCGAGAAGCAGTACATAAAATCATAGACGCTGCAAAAAAAGAAAAGAAAAAAATCGTGGTCAACCGGGAAAAATCAGCAGCAATCATTCTGCCTGGAAAAAAACCGGTACGCGATGGGCTTCGTATTGTCATTTCCCATATTGATTCACCCCGCCTTGATTTAAAACAAGTACCCCTGTATCAGGATTCAGAAAGCCATCTCGCGCTCTTTGAAACCCATTACTATGGAGGAATCAAGAAATTCCAATGGGTTGTGATTCCACTAGCGTTACATGGAGTGATTGTGAAAAAAGACGGCAAGAAAATCACATTTTCCTTAGGCGAGGATGAAAAAGACCCGGTGTTTTCTGTCCCTGATCTGCTCCCGCATCTGTCTCATGACGTCCAAGATAATAAAAAAATCGATGAGGCGATCAAAGGCGAAAGTCTGGATATCGTGATTGGAAGTGTGCCTGCGAAAGGTGATTTCAAAGAAAAAATTAAAGCCGCGATTCTTGAAAAACTCCACACCGACTATAATATCACTGAGGAGGATTTTATCTCTGCGGAGCTTGAAGCAGTCCCTGCGTTCATGGCTCGTGATGTTGGGTTTGACCGCTCATTGATTGGTGCGTACGGACAGGATGATCGTATCTGCGCATATGCAGCGTTACACGCAATTTTAGATGTAAAAAACCCGGAATATACCGTATTGTCTTTTTTTGTTGATAAAGAAGAAATCGGCAGTGAAGGAAACGCGTCTGCACAAGCCTCGACATTTCTCAGATCCCTTATCAAGGAACTTGACCCCCGTGTTGATGTCGATAGCGTTCTGCTCAAATCAAAGGTGATTTCTGCTGATGTTCAGTCAGCGGTTACCCCGAACTACACCGATGTGTTTGAGCTTAAAAACGCATCATCGTTGGGAAATGGTGTGGTGATGTCAAAATACACCGGTCATGGTGGGAAGTACTCGGCGAACGATGCGTCAGCAGAATATGTTGCTGAAATCAGAGCATTACTTGATAAAGCAAAGATACCATGGCAAACAGGGGAACTTGGTAAGGTTGATAAGGGTGGCGGAGGGACCGTTGCAAAATATTTCTCGCGGTTAGGAATGGAGGTCATTGATCTGGGTGCCCCGGTGCTCTCCATGCATTCACCCTATGAGGTCACCAGCAAGGTTGATCTCTATTCGTCGTACTTGGCGTACCTTACGTTCCTCAAAAGCTAATGCCCCGGCTTTGTTTTTCAGAAAGATCGTTGGCGTCCGTTTCCAATCGGAAAACTATCTTGGCAATACTCTGGGTTACATAGTCTATCTGTTTTTTGTGCAATCGGGAATCCTGCGAGATGCATCATCGGTACGGTTGCTTTTTTCCCATGTTTCCATCGCGCGTAGAACCAGTGGGTGAAAAAGAACATCGGATTTAACAGCCATCTTCTATCTGGTGACCAGAAGTCGATGTTATTCCTCCAGCATCGGGCAATAACTTCCCATTGGAGTTCTGAAAGGTTTTTCAGATTGGTCCGACGGTGGTTCCCCAACATTGCTTCATTTAATGGGATGAACAAGACCGGCGTGTAAAACATTTTAGCATTATGATTCCTTAGATCATCTATAAGATCTAGTGTCGCACGGACGTCGTCTTCTGTTTCATCAGGCTGACCGGTCATAATGGTGCACAACGGCCACCAGTCGTGGTCATTCATGATCCCAACGCCCTGTACTACGAGTTCAGGCCAGTTGTCAACACTGTACGGAAGTGCCTTTCCTTTCATATATTTCTTCATCAGTCGAACGCTACCGGTTTCAATCCCGACTTCAACAGAGACAAAACGCTTCGGGTAGGATTTATTTAACTCTGGTGTCCATCGTGTTTTTTCGAGGAGTATCGGTGATAACTCCTCCAAAAGTTTCCGATCATAAATGACGGGTGCAAGGGACGCATGAGAAAGCAGAATGTGTTCAACACCAGGGTACGATGCGATTGATTTGTACAATTCCACGATCGCTTCTCTGTTAGGGATGAACCCTGGTTTTGATTTATACAAGAAGATATCTTCAGTCACCGTAAAAATGGTGCTTGTTCCTCCATTGATATTAGTTTTTACCTCATTCATGATGTATTCAAGGGGAACCGAGTATTTTGTCCGGTTTGTGGGACTGCAGAATTGGCAACCTCGTCCGCATCCGCGAGTGATTTCCACCATGCCGTAACAAGCTGCGTGTTTGATCGGGGGAATGTTTTTCCTGTTTGGTTTCTGTGCAATAAAATATGATGGAACTGGCTCATTGTTCATCATTTTTTTAAACACGCCAACAAGGTCTTCTTCTCCCTCTCCTTGAAAAAGGACGTCGATACCCCATTTTTTTTGCGTTCCTGCTTCGTTGATCTGCCAGGAACCCGCGCCACCAACAATGATCTTTGGTTTATACTGTTGGATGGCAGGATGTGTGATGAGTTTTTCGAATTCAGATGCGTTCAATGCCTCTCCACCAAATCCAATGAGTGAATTGTAGGTTGTTGAAACATATGCAAGTCCCATAGGGTCCATTGAGGAGATGCCTACGATTTTTGTATTCTTGCCTATAAATTTGTGTAATTGATCATAATGGGCGACGACCACATTTTCTTGGCCAAACTCCTCGGAGATTAGTGATTCTACTTTTCGGAGGCCATAGATCGTTCGTTGTGCAGTGCCATCTTTGTTGCTTGCGAGATTCTCTAAGTGTTCTCGAAGAGCCAGTCCTGAGAGTTTCTTTGGAAATGTGCAGATAAATGCGGCAAAAGGATTATCGTCATATTCGTTTGCCTCTGCACGGGATGCAGTAAGAACGATTGGGTATCCATTAGTGTGCTCATCCATCGATGATCGCCTCTCGTTTGTCTTGTCGAAGAAGGACTGTTTTAAACACTGGGTCTTTGATGGTGTCTTGAATCTTGAGCAGGAACTCTTTCCAGGAAAGTGCGTTGCGAGACCAGCGAATCATCTCTTTTTTATGTAGGGAAAGGATTTTCAGGAAGCTCTGCCAATTATATCCTTCGGCCTTTAACGGTTTTGACCATCCAGCGTCGTTCCAAAGATAGGTTGGGAGTCGGTTACCGAACCAGAGGGCAAGTGAGTCAATATCCCATTCTCTGCCTTTTTGTTCTGTTGATTGTTTTTTAAGCATAAGTGGTTCTGGTGGTATAATCAAGTTCATAGATGATCCCCCATATACATGGTAGATAGTAGATGGTAACGTCACGTTGTATTTATGTTTTTAGTAAACACAATTTTACAAAATGTCTCTTTTTAATTATGGAAGAAATTTGGGAAAAAAGTATATATAGGTGCCTCTAGTATATGCATGAATAATAAAAAAAATATTCATCTTTAGGGGGACATTAATATGAAAAGGAACGTTGTAAAATTAATATGTACGCTTGTCGTGTTGGTCACTATGGTCCTTCCGACCTCTGCTCTTGCAAAGCAAAAACAACCAGTCACCTTCACGAAACAGTCCACTGAAATCTACGATTCACAGATTAATCGTAATGTCATCACACCATTATCCTGTACAGATTTCGATCCGCTAGTTGATAACATTACTGTGACGGTCGCTATTAACGAGATCCGAGCATTAAAAACGATAAACCGTTTCTCCAACCCTGATTTTTATGCAAAGGTTAAAATCAACGACCAGACCTTCATCAGTGACGTCTGGGAAAATATGCAATACGTTGAACACCCGAATTGGTCTGCATTCTGTGTGGTCCCCAAAGACAAAGAATTCGTTAATATTACTATCGAACTGTGGGACAAGAACGCGGGCAGTCTTTGTGATATCAGCCCGGATTACGGGAATTATACACAGGCTCGTACGGCAGAGCTGACTTACAGTATCGCCACAGGGATCTGGTGGGGCGATGATTATCTCGAGGATCCCAGCGGGTATGGCCGATTGAATGGATGTGATGACAATAGCATTCACGAAGTAGAGAAAGACTGTGAGCTCTTCTTTACCATATCACAAAATGATTTTGATGGCGACGGACTGCCTTACTGGCTTGAAGTGAATATGTACAACACCAGCCCCCTGATAAATAATCGTGGTGAAGACGCAGATAACGATGGTATTCCCATTGAATGGGAATACACATTCGGATTGACCTATATCGAATGGGGTCATGATGAGGGGTACTACTTTATTTATGATCCTTTCCATTGGGAGAACTTTACCGCATTAGACGAAGATGAGGATGGATTAAACGACATAGAGGAATACAAAGCATGGCAATGGGGCTCTGATCCTTTCCGGCCAGATATATTCATTGAAATTGATCAGATGGCGAAAGGTCCGAGTGGTGAAGGTGCGTTTGTACCAGTTCAAACCTACGACATGCTCCGTACCTCATATGCGAAACATAATGTTTTCTGGCATATCGATGACGGTCGTCTCGGTGGTGGTGAAATCATCCCTTTCAAAGGAATTATCAACGATCAAGACCTTTCTCAATGGTACTGGACCTACTTCATGCACAAGGATGCTCATAACTGGCGGCGTGGTGTGTTCCGCTGGTGTATCATTGTCTATAATGGCACCTGGGCGAAAGGGTTTACATTTTCCTCCCGGATTAACGGGACGTCTGCCCTTGATTGTTTCCTTATTGCAACAAATTACCATGAAATGCGTTCAAAGATTTTTCTAATCATTGATGGATGCTATCGACGGACGTTCAACAGGGAACTGAATCGAGCGTGTGTGTATGCGGGTGCAATGATGCATGAGACAGGACATACTCTGGGATTATACAATCCTGGGGTTGACAATTCGGAGACCATCTGGCCCTGGCAGACGGATTTTTGGCGATATGGGCCATATAAGAGTGTTATGAATTACCGATACATCTATAATGGAGTCAATGATTATTCAGATGGTTCCAATGGGAAAAACGATTTTGACGATTGGTCAGTAATTGACCTGACGTTAATCAATCCGAGAATCCACTGGTAATACACAAACCTGTTGATGTATATCTAGTGCATCAATCCAGTCTTCTTTTTTTTCCTTGTTAGGGTGAAAAATGAATGGGGAGTTTCTGAACTAAAAATTGATATTTCCCACGGTTCGTACGAGGGATGGAATCAACATACGTAAAAAATAATGAAAATTCATCTCCCAATCGTTTTTGAAAATTTTCTCTGATACAACGTTCATCATCTTCTGAGAATCCTTCTTTTTTTACAATATGGAATTTTATTTCTCCTTCGCAATCTTGGTACAACTGGTATTCTTTCATATTCGGAGATGATTTTGCAATAAGTTGCAGAACCCCCATCAGTGGCACGAGTCGTTTGGTTTTCGATACCATGAAATCCTGTACCCTTCCTTCGATTGATTTGAAGAGCTGATAGTTTCTTCCGCACTCGCAGTGGTGTGTTGAATAGATCGCAATGTCTCCCGTTTTGTATCGTATAAAAGGAAAAATTCCGGTGTGAAAACCTGTGGCGACAATCTCTCCTGATTCGCCATCTTGTATCACTGGTTGTCCATTTCTATCGATAAGCTCTACAAACCCGTAATCAGGGAAGATGTGGTAGGAGTTGCTCTTTTCGCAGGTTCCTGCAAGGACGCATTGTTCTCGGTGTCCATATTGACCGTGCACTCTGCATTGAAAGAATTTTTCGAGGAATTCGCGTTGCCAATCGTAAATGGTTTCTCCAAAGCAAAAAATTGCTTTTATCTCTTTCAATTTAATGGAGTGGTGTTTCATATATGTCGCAAGCATTGTAATGGCTGAGGGATATCCTATAAAATATTGTGGTTGTAGTCGTCTGATTTTTTTTATATATCTTGGGAGGTTCTGATCCGTCATCTGATAGGAGGAAAGAACAAGGGTTCGTGACAACGGTCGATATTCCCAAGGTTTTTCCCTACCAATGATTTGAACGGATTTATCCAAGGATTGACATTTAGCACGTTCAAGGAGTAACTTCATGTATGCAAGGTGTTTTGCGAACCATACCCCTTTTTCTACATTGAATCTGAGAAGAAAACCGGTTGATCCGCCAGTGCTGGTTTCCTCAAAGGTGTACGCCGGGTAATTGGTTGCTTTGAATTCGTTTGTATGTTCTTGAACTATTTCTTTGGTGAGAAATGGAAGTTGTTGAAAGTCCTGAAGCGATTGGATGTCGTCGGGTGTAATGCCTCGTGTTTTGAAGAGTTGTGTGTAATAAGGCACATGTTCATATGCATGGTGGAGTAACGCAGTAAGTTGTTGCCATTGGTACTTTTGTATTTGTTCAGAGGACCACCATTGCGACTGTCTAACAAAGTTGCACGTTTTTTGGTAGGATGAATTGTACATAAGGCTAGTCAGTGCTATTCCACGTCCTGTATCTTCGTTAAAGAGATATTCCCAGAGTTTTTGCATGTCTTCTCCGTTTATCTTTTTAGAGGAGTTCATGACTGCTACATAATATTTTCTGTAAAAAAGAGAAAATATGGGGTGTGTTCATGTTTTTTTTACCTTTTATACCGGTTCGATATATTTTGTCAGCGCCAGAATATTTAAATACTTATATTTATATATTATCATATGAGCCTTAAAAATGGATGCACACTAAAAATTACTCGAGGAATAATATGAAGAAAATCTTACCAATTTTCATCGTAGGTATATTGGTCTTTGGTGGACTTGGAGCAGTTGCGTTTAAGTCTGATAACTCCATGGAAAAAACAATGATATCAAAAAGCGATTCATCGTCATTACAGTTCTCGTCAAAACCAATACTTTATGAAAGAGAAGACGCTGTGAAAATAGAAATAAATGGAGCGACTTCGCAATTAATTGAACCAAATAAACCAGTGTTACCTATCTGTATAAAAACCTATCAGTTGCCCATCGGATCAAAGAACATTAAAGTGACGTGCACTCCAAAAGATATCGGGACCATGACTCTTACAAAAAAGATCATGTCTGCCCGTATCGCTCCGCTATCAAAAATGAAAGAGATAAAAACGAGTGTAAAAGATAACTCAGTATACAGCAGCGCTGCATTCTATCCAAACAAGTGGTACAGTGTAAATCTTGGGGCAGGACGTGATTATAATGGTAAAGAAGTCATTTTTGTCAAAGTCATTTGTTATCCGGTCCGCTACTCACCAGCGAACAACCAGGTTGATTATGCAGCTCGCTTTGATGTTGCGGTGACCTATGATGCACCGACGACACCACCACAAACCCTTGATGCATATGATATGGTGATTATTGCTCCCAAATCATTTGAATCAAAACTACAACCGCTCATTGATTTTAAGAATACCAAAGGATTGAAGACGACATTCAAATCAGTAGAAGATATCTTTAGTGAATACACAGGAGCTGACCCCCCAGAGCAAGTGAAATACTTCATCAAATATGCGTACGACACCTGGGGCATTAAATACGTAATGCTCGTCGGTGGATTAAAATCCCATATCATTGCGCAAGATAAGGATGCACGATCCTACGGTAGTACAGCGTGGTGGGTCCCAGTCCGATATGTGAGTATCCCTCAGGAAGATGATGAAGGATGTTTATCTGATCTCTATTACGGATGTCTGTACAATGCAACCGGTGGTTTTGACAGCTGGGATTCGAGTGGTGACCATGTCTATGCGAACTGGGGTTGGCAAGGTGGTAATAAAGATAAATTCGATATGTACCCGGAAGTCTATGTCTCACGACTCCCCTGCACCACGGTAAGCGAAGTCAACGTGGTCGTGAACAAGATTCTTACCTATGAAAGTACTGGTCCCGCTGCGAAACCCTGGTATAAGACCTTTATTGGTATCGGTGGGAAAACATTTGCTAATTACTCAGGGAAACCTGATGGTGAATACCTCTGTGATCTCGCTTATAGTTATGTAAAGAACGCAATCCCTGATTTGAATCAAGTAAAAGTATATTCAACTAACAGGGACACAGGCGGATTAATACCAAGCCAGAAAGATATTCCCAAGGCAATCACACCGGGAGCTGGCTTTGTCGACTTCGAAGGCCATGGGTTTCCGCTTGGATGGAACACGATCTGGTTTTGGGGAACTCACGCGAACCATAACTGGGTTGGTGGCCTCATACTATACAACTTTACAAAGGTATCAAATGGGGACAAACTACCTGTGGTCATCGTCGGTGGGTGTCACAATGCTCTATATAATGTGTCCGTCATTCCGGGTATAATAGACACAAAAGGAACAAGCTACTTCGTCTTTGGATATCCTTGTCCTGTCTGTTTCAGCTGGGGTCTTGTTGTAAAACCCCGTGGTGGTGCGATCGCTTCAACCGGCTGCACCGGGTATGGCATGGGTGATAATGACTACCCGGTTTCATTAAGTGGAGCACTTGAAGAGAACTTCTTTTGGCAGATTGGTAATAACAGCGTAACAAACCTTGCCAAAGCTCACAGCCAAGCCATTACAAAATATATTAATGAACACACCATCCTACAAATCGACGCGTTCGTTATCACCAACTGGGCGCTTCTCGGTGACCCAAGTTTGAGATTCGGCGGGTATTCCTCATAATCGAGGAATCTCTCTTTTTTTCTTTTTTTTTTTACGAAAATTTTCTTAAAAGAAGTATGAAGAAGTACTACTGTTGTTAGAAATAATTTTTATACTTCTTGCATCAAAAATGCGCCAAGGCATTTGAGTTTCTCTTCGTACGAATCAGGAGATAAAAACCGTTCGGTGGCTGCGATACTACTCAACAGCGCGTTCCCGTCTTGTGGGGTGAAACAGAAACCAACAACTTCGTTCTCATTAATCACATGAATCGTTGGGATGACTATCACGGTCTGATCCAAGATTCTTCCATAGTGACCATGGTCTCGTCCGAATGAAAAAACAAGGTTCGCGGATTTTTTATAGGTGACTGCGACCCGCGGATTCTCCATAAACTTCTTGATTGCCGCTTCTTTTGTGATTTTCGTATCAAGTTTCAGGTCATACCAGATACAATGCATGTACTGAGTGTTGAGTTTCATTGCACTGGAAAACACGTTTAGGTTAATTCCTAAGGTTTTATAGAGATGGTAGACGTCAACTGCATGGTGTGTCCCCATTTTCTCGTCATTATGAGTTCCGACTTCAGGGGATGGCACAAAGCTTTTC
>JAPKYG010000061.1 GCA_026394435.1 Methanobacteriota archaeon
CATCTCATTAAATGCGCTCAGATTAACGTACGATGGAGGTGTATATTGATACGTCCCTTGTGCAGGTACAATCAATAATCCCATGACTCCATTCTGACTATTGAAAACAATTTTCACATCGAGAACATTCTGCTTGGTAAAATTACACGTTACATAAACTATCAGATATCCTGATTCATTCGTTAACCGAGATTTAACAATTTTTGTTATATTTCCGTTAGGTACGATAATTTGCTGTTTCCAGGTATTTTGAAACTGTTCAACAGTAATTTGTGTAGTAATTGAGCTATCGAAATAACTATAGACACCGGTATAGTTTTTATCCATTAGAAGCGTGACAATATCAATAGCTAAATCTTCTGTAGTTTTTATAGCTGGTTTTTGTTCCTGTACGCACCCAGAAAACATGGTTCCCGCAAGAATCATCACAACAACCGACCTAATACAAAGCATTTTTCGTTTCATAACCCTCGCCTTTTCGAAGATATCAATAACTCAGGACGATATCGCATGGTGTTCAATAAATTTTTCATGCAATTAAAAAAAATGAATGCTGCTTTTAAAAAAATTTAAAAGATGATGAAATTTTGGTGAAAAAAAAAGTGATTTTTACAAAAAACCATAGAAAACATTTAAGAGGGAGCAGTCTTTCAAGCCTTGATTGAAAATCATTCTCAGGGGGAGAATATGAATCTATCCGATGTACTAGAAACAACGAAAAAAGAACCCCATTGTGGGATGTGTAAGATAGATTTTCTTGGTACCGGTGTATGCCCGGCCGGTAAAAAACACGGGTTTGTCGCATATTGGCCTGAGGGACGAATGGAACTTGCGAGAGCATTGGCAGAAAACGAAGTCGAACCAACGGAAACACTCATCGACATTGTAAATTCCTGTAATCTCTGTGGGATTTGCGATCGGCAATGTTATTTTATCACACAACGACGGCCAACGCAAGCCCAACAAGCATTGAAAGACTACGTCAAGACCTTAAAGCCAAATACATTCAAACCTATCCCAGAAGATGAGATTGTAAAAGACCTTCGCTCTATTGTAGGGAACGACTGGGCAACAAATGATCCGATCATTATTGCCTCTTATCTGCGCTCAATTATAAAGCAAAAATCCTCGGGAAATTTCTATATTGTAATGCCAAGATCAACAGAGGAAATAGTTGCAATTGTACAGCTTGCCAACAAACATAAAATCCCATACCTCCCACGAGGGAATGGTACTTTCTTTGGAGTGGCTTTGCAAACCCTCCTCGCTGAGCTGTGTTCTATAGAACAGGGGATCATCATTGATCTGTGGAGGATGAAAGATATTCATGTTGATCCTGGATCCTTCACTGCAACCATCGGACCAGGAATTACATCTTTTGAACTGCAAAAAGCAGCGCACGCTCATAAGCTACGTGCAAATGTCGCAGAAGCTGAATCCTGTGTTTGTGCGAACGCTCAGAACCTCGGTATCGTTACCACATGGAGTAATACCTATGGATGGGGAACAGACAACTTCATCGACGCGGAATTCATCGACTCAACGGGAACAATAATGCATCTGAGTGATAAGGACATACCAAACCCGTACGCCTCTGCACAAGGTCTCTTAAGTCTGTCTCTTATTCCATCGGTGATTGTCACGCAACTGACGCTAAAACTCCATCAGATTCTTGACGATGAAGAAGCAATCTTCATCCCGTTTACCAATCTTTCCGATGCCCTAGATATGGCTCATAATCTAGCAAAGAGAAATATCGGTATTTCTTTAGCAGTCCTCTCAAGGAAATATCTCACGGAGTTTATTTCTCCCACGCATGAAATTGCAGAAGATTTCAACTACATCGCAGAAAAATATCTGAAACTCAACTACATTGTTGATGTCATCTGCGATAAATATCACAAGAAAATTATCGAAGAGCTTGCAGAGGTCACATTTGGTCACTCTATGATAAAAAGCTTGATTCTTGGCTCATCGAAACTTGCATCCATGAAAGAGAGTAGTCTGCTAAAAATGATTGCAGAAGAGGAGGACCCGCTAAAAGCTGTCTTTGGTGGACCGATGCGGAAGCATTTCGAGAAAGGTCTTGCCGCCTCTCCACATGAACTCGTGAAGGTCTTTGATGAGGATTTACGGGATTTCTTCGAAAAGCTTTACTCAAAACCGGAATTAACCGATCCGGTCTGGCTTCATTCCTTCCGCATTCTCCCCTGTCGCATGGAAAGAAAACATATGTGGATGTATCGCGGAGGGTACATGCCAGGGGATAAGGAAACTATCTTAAAAGTGGTCGATGCCTTGGAAAAACCTGCTGAGAAATACCATATCGAAGGAGCCTTCGGGTTCCTCAGTTACCTCGAACGTGGTAAATTAGCGCATCTAGAATATGATTACTACTACGACCATGCCGACCCAGATGCACGTAAAAGACTGAACAAAGCTATCGTCGAATCCTGGAGAAGACAATTCGCGATTAAAGGAGTCACTCCGCTCGAGTTTATATGCAGTAAAGGACTCCATAGGAAAGAGCATATCCTCTATCCGTTCCCAGAGGGGTTATCTGAAGAGGATCTCGTCCATTTCGAAGAACTTATAGAAACTCTCTTCGGAGGTGAAGACGCATGGTAAAATATCTATCAGAAGAATGGGCTGCACAAGCCAAGAAAAAAGTCTTAGATGAGCTAGACCAGACAAAAGACCTAAAAAACATGAACGCGTCATTGTTAAATGTCGTTCAAAATGTCCCACCAGACCAAAAAACAATGTATTTCTACATCAGATTCGTTGATGGGAAACTCGAAGAGCTTCTGGCAAGCCCGGACGAATCCATAAAGCAGAAAAACGCTGAGTTCACCATCACCGGGGATTACACCACGTTCGTCCAAATCAGCAGCGGACAGATGAGCTCAGCCATGGCGCTACTGAAGAACCGGGTGAAGATGACCGGAAATAAAATTAAGGCTTTTACCATCACAAAACCAATTGATACTTTTAATATGTGTATAAAAAAGATCGAAACTGAATATTAGGAACTAACATTGTGAGAATATGACTCCAACAATCGGAAACCGTGATTACACGCAAAGATTAGAAAAATTTATACCACCAAAGGCAGAGTGGACGCCTGTTGATACAGCGTTGCATGCCCCGAAAACTTTTTTTATTGATTACAAAAAGGCACACGAGTTAGTGTTTCCTGCTATCCAACATACCTTCAAACACCACTATGAAAACAACTTCCTGTATCATCGAGTCTGTGAGGTAAACGGTGTAACCCCCGATGCAGTTAAATCAGAAAAAGATTTGAAGAAAATACCATTACTTCCTGATGCTTTTTTTAAGGATTATCCTGAAGGAAAAGGTTTTTTGAACTGGTTAAAAACAATTTTCACAGGTTCACTCCCAAAGCCAGTCTTTAAAGATGATACCCCTTCACACGATGAGGTTATTGAGGAGTTCAACAAAAAAGGCACTAGTATTATGTTTACCAGCGGTACCAGCGGTCGTTTCAGTTTCATTCCTCGCGATACCCGCTCTTGGAATCGTGTGAAGTATAGTGCTATGAAATCGTTTACTGAGTTAATGGATTATGACGCAGATGATTCAATAATTTTATTGATCCCGGATCCTCGCCAAACAAACCTGACGATCGCAAGTCTCTTCGGTATCGCCTATGATTTGTACAACCCGGCAAATATCCATGTTGCGTTGGACATGAAAATAACCACGCAATTTCTGAGGATGCAACGGGATGAAACAATCGGTATTTCAGAGAAAATAAAAGCTAAAGCGTTGTCTACGATCAGCCCGTTGGTACAGCGGACATCTGACTTACGGATCATTCATTTGTTAGAGCAGATCGAGAAATCTGGTAAACGGGCGATTATCGCTGGTCCTCCGTTTTGGCTTGATCGCATTATGGAACGGATGAAAAAAGAAGGAAAATCCGTGCACTTACCAGAAAGCCAGATTCTCACCGGTGGCGGGTGGAAAGCAGAGGAGAACAAACGCACCCTGGAGGAAACATTCAGGAAGAAAGTAGAGGAGAACCTCGGCATTCCTGAACAGCGCTATCATGATGTGTATGCGATGTCTGAGTGCAGTTCAGTGTTTCTCAGCTGCGAAGGCCATTACAAGCATATTCCTCCCGTGATCGTTCCTCTTGTTCTTGATGAGGATCTAAACCCGATTGGGTATGACCAGGTCGGGCGTTTTGCATTCATTGATCCACTACCGGAAAGCTACCCCGGTTTTATCATCACCGGTGATCGGGTGAAAATATTGGAACACTGCCCGGTTTGCAATCGAGAAGGACCCGTGCTTGATGTCGAGGTAACCCGCATTCCTGGTGTTGAAGGACGAGGATGCGCAGCGGTGATGGCTGAACTTATGCATCAGGATGGTGAAGAACATGGTGCGTTTCCCGTCGGATGAATGGATTAAAATCTTCAGAGAAGAACTCAATAACAATAAAGCCTATGAAGAAGCTGCAAAAGATTGGGAAGGGGATTTCCTTTTTGTGATTACCCCGGATGAGGATTTGAAAAAAGAAACTGTGTTTTACATTGATCTCTGGCATGGGAAATGCAGGGATGCTTATCTTGTGAAAGGTGAAAAAAATGCGATGTTTATTTTCAAAGGGCCGTATTCCAACTGGAAGAAAGTCATCAGAAAAGAACTCGATCCCATTCGAGGGTTAATCAGAGGATTGTTCACCGTAGAAGGTGATTCTCGGGTCATCCTTGACCAGGCCAAAGCAGCCCAAGAACTGGTGAACACCGCAAGTAAGATCCCGGTTGTCTTTTGAAGGGTAGATACATGGGAAGAACCATTGATTGTTTTTTCTGGAATCCAAACCTTGGTGTTGAAGATGGTTTAGATTTTACATATGAAGAGATCGACAATGGCATTGCTCTTAAAAAACCGATTTTCACTATTGGCGTTCTTGAGAAAATTATTGAAGGGATAAAAAAAGCGCGACAGGCCTACCTTCTCAACCACGACATCCCTGCGGTTCTTGATGCGATCGACAAGGTAAATGCTCTCTGGATGGACCCAGGATATGAGGGAAGAAAAATAGCTCGAGATGTTCTGCCAACAGTGACCGGTTTTTCAGTAGAAATGATTGAATCCTGGGGTTTTTATTATTTTTTCGACATCCTTAAAAAAGAAAACCTCCCTTTATTAGGGAAACTCCAACCAAATAATTTCAGGGAGTTTTCAAAGCTCGGCGATGGCCTGGTGAAGGCCTATGGCAAATCACACATTAGTCATTCCAATTACCAGCCGGAAGTCATCGGTCATATCTGTGCAGGGAACATCCTTGGCCTTGCGGCCTTTGAAATGGTGATGGATAAACTTGTTGATGCAGCAACCTGGGTGAAAGTCGCCTCCGAAGAGCCTGTGTTTGGTGCGCTGTATGCAAAATCTATTGAGGAAGTTGATCCTGCCCTTGCGCATACGATAGCTGTCCTCCCGTTCGGAAGTGACAATAAAATGGTGCAGGAGTTTCTTTTCTCAAAATCAGATATGGTGCGAGCTACCGGGGGAGAAAACGCGCGGAAGAATCTTTCTGAGTTGGCAGAGAAATACAAGGTTCCTCTCGCTGGCCACTGGCATAAGTTTAGTTTTATTACTATCGCACGAGAGTACCTCGATGCACAAGCTCGTGAGATCGCGGAGTTAGCCTCACTTGATGTATGTGCATGGGACCAACAAGGGTGTTTCTCTCCGCAGGAAATATTTGCTGAGACAGGGGGAAGTGTTTCACCAAAAGAATTTGCCAAGCTGCTTGCTGAGGAAATGGAGACGACATCGCGTGCCCTTCCCAAGGGTACAAATTCAGGGAAGATACAGGTATTAGACGGCTATTATCAGTATTTTACAAAGGAGATGATGGGCGAGCCAGTGAAACTCTTTCCGTCATCGACCCATCAATGGCTTGTGATCTATGACGAGAGCACCACGAATTTTGAGCCCTCTCCTTTGTTTAGAGTTATTCGAGTAAAACCAATTTCAGATATTATGGAAATCCCAAAGCGGGTCAAACCAATTGGCACTTTTTTACAGACCGTTGGCGTTGCTATCCTCCATGATCGTTTGATTCCTTTTGCGGATGCGATGGGTGAAGCAGGAGCCACCAACATTCGGACGATTAGTGGCATGACTCTGCAGAAAGCCTGGGAGCCATGGGATGGAAGGTTCCCCTTAAATGAGCTTTTTGAGCATGATGCTGTCCACTGGGTGAGTATTGACACAAGAGATATTGCAACAGAGATAAAAACTGCTCTCCAGCGGAAACGATCAATTGTTAATCAGCGTCTCTCGTAGAAGAAGACCCCGAAAAAATAACATTCTCCCTCACTTCTTTTTTAAAAAAGAAAAATAGGCTTTTCTCTATAAAATTTTTTAAGGTTGGGGGTCTAGTTTTTTCAAGTCTGGGAGGTAAGAAAAGAAATAAAAACTTTTCTCACAAAAAACGCTAGACCCCTATAAAGCTATTGAATACAAATTGAAAAAACCTTCGTAACAAAAAAAATGATCGTCCTAATTCTCTAATGAATGAAAGATGTACTATAACGTACACCAAAATTCTCTTATAGTTCATACATATTCCTGACTCATCTGTCACATAGAAACATTTAAATTATAGTAATATAATAATATAATGTAACAATATATATCGAGATGGGGAGCAGCCTTGTAATAAGCTTCCAAAAAAAACCAAGGGGATGAAACCATGTCTTATGCTTTTACCTTTGATCTGTCAAAACTCTCTCAAACCATATTCAAAGATATCGCAAAGATATCTGAAAAGGATAAACTTAATGAGAAACTCGCGGCCATGGCACGCAACCTTGTCAACAAATTTAACGTCGACAAACATACGGGACTACCCATCAGCGATTCTATCACCGTTATCGAAGATCTTATCAACGTCAACATGAAAAACAGCCTTCAAAAAGAACAATTTCTTCAAACACAAAAAAGAGCACTGTTTCTCCCGCACTGCTGCAGAAAATACATGGACTCACGCTGTCATGCCACCTTTGACACCACCACCTCCTCATACACCTGCAATCATTGTTCCACCGATTGTCTAGTTCATCAAGCGACTGTTCTATCAGTGCAGCGGAATTATGATATCTATGTGCTCCCGGGTGCATCTTGTGTCAGAAAAATATTCCAGAAAAAACACTATGAAGGCGTCGTCGGGGTCGCCTGCACCGATGAATTAAAACTGGCATCCACCATCCTTGAACAACATAACATCCATGCACAAGGAATCCCTCTCATTAAAAACGGCTGCTCAGAAACACGATTCGACTTTGAGACCTTAGAACAAATACTTACCTATAATGGAAAAAACTCCCCGGGGCAGCAAGATCCAACCAAAGCACCATCCAACGCACCGCAGCCACAGGGCGCACTTATGTAATGTGCAGATACTGTTCAGGGTTTGCCTCAAACGTTTTTTTGCATCCGGGCGCGCAGAAGTAATACGTTTTTCCTTTATAGACACTGGTGAATTTCGCTGTTCTCTCATCAACCGTCATCTTACATATAGGATCAATCGCCATTTGTCTTCACCTCCTTTGCCGGCGGTATATATCGTTTCAATAACAACGAAAGAGTAACGACCGTCACCGAACTTAGTGCCATGGCAAGTCCAGCAAACTCTGGCCGAAACGTTACACCAAAAAAGGGATAGAGCACTCCTGCAGCAACCGGGATGAACGCGGTATTATACGCAAACGCCCAGAATAAATTCTGTTTAATCCGAGACATCACTTTCTTGCTTAATTGCACTGCGGCAACGGAATCCAGCAGATCACTTTTCATTAGAACAACCTCGCCACTCTCAATTGCCACATCTGTACCACTGCCAATAGCAATACCGACATCAGCCTGAGCAAGAGCAGGAGCATCATTAATCCCATCACCGACAAATGCAACAACCTCCCCAGCTGCCTGAAGCTTCTTTACTTCACTTGCTTTTTCTTGCGGGAGGACCTCCGCACGTACCACATCGATACCGATATGCCGTGCAATCGCTTGTGCGGTCCGCACATTATCACCAGTGATCATCACAACCTTCAAACCCATCGCTTTGAATTTTTGAATCGCAGACTTTGTCGTTTCCTTCAATGTATCTGCTATGCCGATGAGACCAGCGAGTTTCTGATCAAACGCAATGAACATGACCGTCTTTCCTTCCGTTTCCAACTGAACAAGCATCTCCTCAACTTCCATAGGCCATGAAACATTTCTTTCTTTGAACAGCATCCGATTTCCAATCAACACTTCGGTTCCCTTCACGGTCGCCTGCACCCCTTTGCCAGCAAAGGTATCAAACCCTATGCTTTTCTCCAAGGAAAGACGGTTCTCTTGTGCTTTTTTCACGACTGCTTCTGCTAGAGGATGCAATGAATTTGTTTCAACGCTTGCTGCCATCTGCAATACCATGGTATCCTTGACCCCGACACCAAGGATGTCTGTTACCTCTGGTTTTCCTTTCGTCAGAGTCCCGGTTTTATCAAACACAATCGTGGTGACTTTCTCAGAAACTTCCAGAGCATCACCATTCTTGATAAGAATCCCAAGTTCAGCACCACGACCAATACCAACCGTGACCGCGGTAGGAGTCGCAAGCCCCAATGCACACGGACACGCAATCACGAGCACAGAAATCAAAGCAGTAAGACTAAAGAGCAAAGTACTCCCAAGGAGAACGTACCAGACAAGAAAAGAAACAACAGCGATGGTCAACACGACCGGGATGAAATAACCCACGGCAATGTCAGCAATGCGTTGGACTGGAGGTTTCGAACCCTGTGCTTCCTCAACAAGTTTGATGATTTGTGCAAGCATTGTATTTTTACCAATCTTTGTTGCTTTCACCATAAGGACGCTGTTCGTATTGAGCGTCCCACCAATGACCGAGCTACCGTCTTTCTTCCCCACCGGGATAGGTTCCCCGGTCACCATGGATTCATCAACGTAACTTTCCCCTCCAACGACTACTCCATCAATAGGAATCTTTGCCCCAGGTTTTACTACTACGACATCGTTTATCTGAACATCCTCTATCGACACCTCGATTTCCTTGTTCTCCCGAAACACGGTCGCGGTTTTTGCCTGCAAGCCCATCAATTTTTTAATAGCATCGGAGGTTTTTCCTTTTGCTTTTGCCTCCAAATATCGGCCAAGTGTCAGGAAGGTCGCAAGAAGCACCGCTGTCTCATAGAACATAAACTCACGAGTTAACACGATCTCAAACGTACCAAGCACGCTTGATCCAAACGCAACACCAATCCCCATGGAATACATCACATCCATGGTCAACGTTTTATTCTTCAGCGCGTGATACCCTGCACGGAAGATGGGATAACTGATATACAGGAAAACCGGGGTAGAAATAAGAAGTTCAAAATATTCCAATGGAAACGGAAGACCAACTGGAATATACATAAGAACCATCAGTGGGAGACCAACAAGAAACCCGATAGATATCCTGATGCGTTTGTCGCGAAGGTCTTTTTCTCTTACCACCGTAGAGATATCTTCTCCACCCTCAATGCCAAGATATTGATATCCAGCGTCGTCTATTGCTTTTTTCATTTCAGCGAGGGTTGTCATTCTCTGATTATATGTCACTGAGACTTTTTCCGTGGCAAGATTCACGGTCACTTTCACAACACCATCAAGTTGTTTTAATGAATCGGTGACGGTTTTTTCACAGGTAGCACAGGTCATTCCACCGACTTTGAGGATAACTTGTTCATTTACTGTACCATATCCTGCATCGGTAACCGCTTTTTCCAAATCACTAAGGTTCACCTGTGTTGGATCGTATTCAACGGAGGCGAGTTCATTTCCGAGATTCACTTGTGCTCTAGAAACGCCAGGAAGACCCGACAGGGATTTCTCAATGGTCGACGAGCACATTGCACAGGTCATTCCGGAGATTTTCAATTCTGTTTTTTTCCGCTCGTTTGTCATGAATCAACTCCCCTTACAGTTGATTAAGAACACATGTTTCTATATAAAAATTAGCAGTACGGTCCTATAAAAGAAAAAAACTATTTCAACTGGTTGTCTTACTATCTTGCTATGCAGGAGACTACACATATCAGAAAAGCATCTCCCAATGATTTCGAAAGAATCATTGACCTTGAGAACACCTGTTTCACATCCGAGCTAGCCTATACACGACGACAACTCCGCTATCTTCTTACAAAAGCCAATAGTACCGTATTTGTCGAAACGACCAATACAATAGTACGAGGATTTATCATCATCTTATACCGGAAAGGAACCATGGTTGCAGGTATCGAAACCATCAACGTCGATCCAGTGTTCCGCAAACAAGGAGTCGGCTTGCGGTTACTCAATGCTGCTGAAGAAGACATACGAAAAAAAGGTATTTACAAAATCAGACTGGAGGTTTCAACAACTAACCATGCGGCGATCATGTTATACGAAAACGCAGGATTCAAAAAAATCGCTTTTCTAAAAAATTATTACCTCTACGACCATGATGACTCTCGCGATGCATTTAGGATGATTAAGGAACTACGGTAGCTGTTCTTTCCTGCCATTTTTCGGTCGGTACCCATTCCCCGTTCTTTAGCCAACAGTACCCGGTCGTATACTCCTCAAGGATCTTTAGTAGTCCATTCCGGAATTGTTTGGGATACAAACGGGGATCACAAGTCTCCTTATGCATATGGATTTTTTCAACGTGATCAACATAGCCGACCTCAGGGACAGATCCTTTTCGTTTCAGTAAGAAGAACGATTGATCTTTCTCATCTTTATCAAGTTTCAGAGAGGACGCTCCAACGTTTTTATAGAAATATTCAATGTCTTTTTTCCGATAATTCATAATAGTCGGATCGGTCTTATTCGCCAAAAGATACAATAGAATTCCTAAGCATTTTGAGCAGATTCCACAAGGATAAATCTCACCGTTTTTCATATGACAGGAGTGACAGGATCGTTGCTGTTTAGCAAGATCCGGGTACCGCTGCACTAGGATTTTCTGGTCAATAAGACCTGAGATGTTTCGCAACGCAGACCATTGATACAAACCAGGAACACGTCTCTCGTACCATTCATTCATTCGTACATCGTAATCCTGGTGTTGGTCGTACACTCCGAAGTAATGCTGGATTCCTTTGTATTGTATCTCATACCGTAGATCATCAAATTCACTACCTAAAAGCAAATTTCCAATTTTTTTCTCAACAAAAATGGGGAGTACGCTGAACACATAGAACGGGAAAATGCACAACCGTATTGGATATGTATCATGCCATATCTTCCGATGATCAGGCCGTATGAGTCGCAGATGATCAAGCATGAAACTGTAGAATCGGTCAACGTTCGTCCATATCCGCTGCGTATTCGGTTCTGTTTTTTGATGATATTTATATGCCGTCAGCGCGGTCTTCCAATGGCCACCGCTCTCATTCACATACAAAGGATAGACGTTTGCGCCAAGCTCTTTGAGTAACCCATAGGTGAGTAGACTGTCTTTTCCTCCGCTTGAAAGAACCCCGGATTTCATTGGATCCACCGCGTCACCAATCACCGTATCCGGAAGTATTAAAGTAGATGTAATCACTGCTTTTGGATCACCATCGTTTGGTTTTATTCGTTCTTCGTTAGGGAAAAAATCAGGGAGAATATATGGGTTGTTTCCATGCGCTATTTTGTTAATGAAGATATCACGACTAAATATTACATTGAGGTCGTTGAGTAAAGAAAGGTCAGCCTTGCTTACTGGAAAGTTCAACTGAATTTTTTCTGAGAAGAGACCGTAGTTGAGCAACGGCATACAGAATGCGAGTCGGAGAAAGGGGAGATGATTTTCATGAAGCTGTTGTTCATACTTGTTCATGAGTTCGAAGCGACTTTCTTTTCCATCGGACCCATTCAGTAGCACTTCTGCTCGGACTGTGCCCTTTTCAATTGTTGGGTCAGAAAGTGAAATCGATGAAAGACATAGAAGGTTACTTTTGGGGATCACACATCGCCTCCATGGCATCGACGAGTTCACGAACACCTTCAGTGAGCGGATCTGAAACAGGGGCATTGAACATTTTCAGATAGGTATTCTTTGCTGCTTTGACATCTGACTTGGTCATATGTTCATGGTTTATGCCAACTCCGACGAGTTTTTTTTCAGTGAGCAACTCAGCGATTTTCACCACTCGTTTTGGGTCTGGCATCGGATACCCTGGGAAACCATCGAGGTGCGGTCTTTTTGGTGCATCAACTAAGATGAATCCATGTATTTGACCCGCAGCTAAAATTTCAAAGCCACCGGGGAAGAACGGATGCACCAGGCTTCCTTGTCCTTCGATGATCATGAACTCTGGTTGGAGATCTTTCCACGAGTCTATGATTGCTCCTTCAATTCCTCCGGAAACGAAATCATTGATCATCGCATCTAAGACCACCCCGTGCGGCCAGCCCTGGAGCCAGCCGGTCTGACCTGTGAAAATCATATCAGCGGTTCTCCCTCGTTTCCTTAGTTCTTCAACCAGTAAGACCGCCATGGTTCGTTTCCCAATAGCTGAGTCGGTGCCGATGAGTGCGATACGGATAGATGGTACCTTTGTAATCCCGCCGGTGTAGAATCGTTTATAATCACGGAATATTTTTCGTACGTCGGTGATTGTGCAACGATGTTCTTTTGCACGTTTGATAAACCGTGGATCGTCTGAGAGAAATTGATGGAGCCCGGAAACCACGTTCAGTCCCTTTGATAATGCCCAGTCTACCGCCATGTCGTACCCTTCGGGAAGTACACCGCCCTCAGAAACAGCCCCGATGATGAACGTGTCTGGATGTGTCGATGTGAAAGCATCGTCAAGATCGTTCAGTAACGGGATCCCTTTCTTTGTTTTATCTAAGAACTCTCCCGCATCACCAGAAGGTATTGTCGAGTCAACCACACAGGCAATGGTAAATTTTTTACTGTACCGTACGAGCCCGTGTGCGGTCTTTCCATCAGCACAACTGTACAAGCGGTCCGCATAGACTATCGCGCGATTCTTCGACATAAAGGAATCATTCCGTGGTGATGTCTTTACCTAAATTTTCTCCCCGTGAGAACAATAACGTAATCGCTGTTGAGGACTCGATGTTCCTTGAATTTAATGAGTGCTTCAATGGGGCTTGCTGACGCAGGAAGGACGTTTAATCCTTCGAGGTCTTTGAGTAAAGTATGAAACTTGAGCATGCAGGAGTCGCTTGCGTAATCAGCCCAACCGTTGGTTTCATAAATAGCGTGTAACGCATCGTCACCATCGTAGGAATGGTACGCGATGAGTGGTTCGTTGATGCTGCTTTCTTTGATTTCCGCGGGCTGCAGGTCTTCGGTTTTTGAGGCTCCGGTCTTGAAACTCTTAATGATTGGGTTTCCACCAGGCGTGGATGCACCAACAAGGTACGGCATGCGATCAATGATGTTCTTATCGAAGAGGTTCTTGAACCCATGATAAATCCCGACGAGCGTGGTTCCATTACCGACCGGGGCTGCAACCGCAGTTGGTGACCGGCCAAGTTGTCGATATATCTCATACGCTATGGACATGTACCCGCGCCACCCTTCGTTCCCATTCCCTGGATTT
The DNA here is from genome assembly GCA_026394435.1 of Methanobacteriota archaeon. Lineage (GTDB taxonomy): Archaea > Thermoplasmatota > E2 > DHVEG-1 > DHVEG-1 > SM1-50. The sequence continues at coordinate 13,644 of JAPKYG010000061.1, forward strand.
GCATCGTATATGTGTTCCATGCGCGAAAACTTCCGGCTCTCTTCGACCGCGTCTTCGTATTTCCCATCAATCGTGAGAATTTCAGCGTTGAAACTCTGCAGTTCTTCTTTTCTTTTCGGTGCAACATAGTACTGCTCAGGAATTAGAATTTTTGCTTTTAACCCAGCAAGCTTTGCGAAATAAGCAAGTGACACACCGTAGTTGCCGCATGTACCGACCGTGATGGTATCGTACCCTTCACTCAATGCTTTCTTCACATGGTACTGAGAAATCCTATCTTTCTGTGTCCCGGTCGGGTTTCCGCCCTCGAATTTCAAGAAGATGTTCCCAAAACCAAGCGTACGCTCAAGATTTCTGGCTCTAGTAAAAAGAGTATCTCCAACACCATCGAGAGGCGGGGGCTCATCTTCGTTTTGAGGGCCCATCAAATCCATCTGGTTCTCCCTTTCATTGTAAAATGACTCACTACGTATACCGTATTGAAAAACACGTATTAAAATATATTGTAACGTACGATGATCATACATTTGATTTTTTTTTTTTGGGAAAATAATAATGATGCGTACATGGCGGATAAAAAAAATGGTTATATTTTTTTACAAAAAATTTTCATAATGATGCAAACACGGTGAACGCATATGAAAAAATTGTGGTCATTATCAGCTGTAACCGCAGGGGAGAAGACAAGACTTTATAAACAATAATCCTATTGCATTTTGACACTCACCACATGACAGAGTGAGAGGGATGGAATACTATGCCACTATACTGCTCTGTTTGCGGAGACGAACTCGAACCCGAGGAAGAAATGGAAGGCATCTGCGAAAGTTGTAAGCTTGCAGCGAGCGGGCAGATTAGCACTGACGAAGTAGAACCTTAGGTTCGATAAACGAAAGAAAACATTACATCAACAAAAAATAAAATAAAGAATATTGATGAAAAAAAATATGAAAAGAAAAGGAGGAAAACAGATGGCCATAGGCTTTGTCCTAATAAATGTCGCACCAGCACACGAACATGAAGTCTACAACAAACTATCGAAAATACCACAGATCATTGAGCTACACCCTTTGTTTGGAGAATATGATCTGATCGCAAAAATCGAAGCGGACGATTTCGAGGAGCTTGGGACGATCATCGTTAACAAAATACGATCAATTACCGGCGTCCTTGACACAAAAACATTGACCGGTCTGACATTTTAATAAAGAAGAACGACTTGCTTATCTTCGATATAACAAAGGTATGCTTGGTGATGACAGGTCGATTTCTTTTTTTAATGAAACGGTATTATTTTCGTTTTCGGTAAATAACTTTTTTATCTGGTAAGACAAGCCCCGTGTGGTTTTTTCCTTTGTAGCTGGACAGCGTTGGCTGAGGATGATCTACAGGCGTATCGAGTTTCAGGATGAGGAGTTGCCCTATTCGCATCCCTGCATTGAGCACAAACGATTTGTCTGATGCATTAAAAATCTCTAGTGTTAAGTTCCCCTCAGAGCCAGGGGAGATTAACATGCTCCCCATATGCGAGGTGATGCCGACCCGTGCCAATGTCGTAGAGCCGTCGTACAATCCTGCATGATCAGAGGGCATTTTGATATGTTCGACCGTCGAACTAAGGATTAATTTTTTTTGCTTAAGAATGTATGTTGCTTTTCGTTCGACTTTTCCGTCAGGTTTTGCAAATTGGTCTGATAAATGTAATCGTATGGACGCTGATTTCAAAATTGGTTTTGGCTCAACAATCAAACTTTTTTTCTTCAGCAATTGTTTGATGGATCGATCAGAAAGTAACATAGAATCACGTCAATATTGATACATCTGCTCTATAATATATAACGTAATATGAAATGAAGGAAGATTTTCTCGTTTACAAAACCAAAGGTGCACCCAGTTTAATTCAAGAGTATAAGACTGCTTTCAACAGATAATGAATTTTGATGGAAACATTCTTAATAGATGCGCGATTTTTACTTCCAGGATGAAGCGACAGATTCGTATTCTTGGGATAGATGATGCTCCTTTCACCTTTCGTGAAAAATATTCAACGGTGATCGGTGTGGTGATGCGTGGCGGTGAATATCTTGAATGTGTCCTACGAAGCCAAGTGACCATTGATGGAACAGAAGCAACTGTGATGTGTACACAGATGATTCAGAACTCACGACATCGACGACAACTCAAAGCAGTGATGGTGGACGGCGCCTGTCTCGGTGGATTTAACGTCGTTGATATTCATGAGCTTTCTGAATCAACGAATCTTCCTGTAATCACCATCACGAGAGACAAACCAGATTTCAGCAAAATAAAACGTGCGTTGCAGAAAAATTTTAAAGATTGGAAAGACAGGTGGACCATCCTACAACGAGGAGAGCTGAAAACAATTACGACACAACATAACCCGATTTATATCAAATACACGGGGTTGTCTCTAGATGAGGCAAAAGAAATAATAAACATATCTACTATACGTGGTGTCATACCTGAGCCAATCCGAGTCGCACATCTTATAGCCTCCGGTATCACACGAGGTGAATCGCATGGCAAAGCCTAAAGCGTTCGTAAAAAAAGAAAAATGTCTGGCATGTGGTGGATGCATTTCTGTCTGCCCTCAAGATGCTATCCTTATGGTTATCAGTAAAGCACTGGTGAACAAAGAACAATGTAACAGTTGCTCTATTTGTGTGAAAACATGTCCGATTGGAGCAATAGGCTGGGAGGAAGAATCACTATGAAATACGATGTCGTTGTTATTGGAAGCGGTCCTGCTGGAAGCGTGACTGCCCGGTTTGCTGCCGAAGCAGGCGCAAAGGTTCTTATTGTTGAGCGGCGCACTGAAGTTGGTGTCCCTGTCCTGTGTGGAGAAGGAATCAGTCAGAAGGTTGACAACTTTAAAATTCTTGAGGGGAAACGATGGATTGCTACTAAAATGGAGGGGGCTCGTATCTTTTCTCCGAATGGAACTCATATAACATTATCCGCGGAATTTGCCGGGAGCGAAACTGGGTATGTTGTGTACCGGGATATTTTTGACCAAGAATTAGCGCGAGGAGCAGTAAAAAAAGGTGCAGAAATCATGCTGAATACCTGCGCACTTGATCTTCTGAAAAAAGATGGAAAAATCAAAGGAGTTAGAGCACAGCATTTCAACGAAAAACTTGAGATAGAAGCAGATGTTGTTGTTGGTGCTGATGGTGTAGAATCAAGAGTTGGAAAATGGGCAGGAATTCAAACCACCTTGAAGCCGTATGACCTCGAAACCTGTGTACAATACACGTTGACGAACATCGAATGGGACAGCCCATATTGTGATTTCTTTCTAGGGAAACATGTTGCACCCGGTGGCTATGTCTGGGTGTTTCCCAAAGGCAAAGATGTTGCGAATGTCGGGATTGGTATCCTTGCAAGTCTTAGTGAGTCAGGAAAAGCATTACAATTGCTTGATAGGTTTATCGCCGCTCGTCCCGAGTTGAAAAAAGGAGAGCCACTCCGTGTTATCACCGGAGCAGACCCTGTGGGGGAGCCTATCCAATCCGTAAAAGACAACCTCCTTTTAGTTGGTGACGCTGCCCGTCAAGTTGATCCCATCACCGGTGGTGGCCTGATGAGTTCGATTGAGGCAGGAAAATATGCTGGTGAAACAATCGGTAAAGCTGTTGAGAAACAGAAATTTGATCAACAAACACTCTCCGAATATGAAAGCCTGTGGAAGAAAGCGTTTGGAAAAAAGCTGCATCGGAACTATGTGGCAAAAGAAATCATGCTTGATATGGAAGACAAAACATTGGATATGCTTGCAGATTCCCTGAAAGACTATAAGTTTGAAGAGTTTAGCACACTCAGTATTATTAAGGCATTGGTGACGAAGCATCCATCCTTGTTAATGAAGTTGACTCCTCTGATGAAACTTGCGAGGTCGTAAACGTGACCATGACTTGGGGTCTGGTGTGTAATCCAAGTGTTAAACGATCGGTGTCGTTAGCAAAGGATGTGGCTGAGTTTTTACGTGAACATGGGAAGGTATTTGTAGAGGAAGCTATCGCATCTGAGATCCAAGAGAAAGGGTCGTCGTTCAAAGAGATCAATAAGAATGCAGACATCGTGGTGACCATTGGTGGCGATGGGACAATTCTGATGGCGATGAGCGAGATAGAGAAACCAGTGTTTGCGATTAACTCCGGTGGCATAGGTTTTCTTTCCGAGGTTGAATCAAAGTACGCACTTGACGGTTTGAAACAGATTATTGACGGAAAGTATAATATCGAGGAGCGGGCGAAATTAAAAATCACACTGGATGGAAAACGACTGCCTGATGCGACCAATGAGGTGACGATTCAAACAGCAAGGATAGCAAAGATTCTCTATCTCAAAATATTCGTTGATGATGAGTTGATTGAGTCGATGGGTGCTGATGGAGTGATTATTGCAACCCCAACTGGTTCAACAAGTTATTCGTTAAGTGTGGGTGGTCCGATTATGGACCCGACGGTGAACGCGATGATTATCGCGCCGCTTGCCGCATTTAAACTGTCCGCGCGGCCGTGGGTTGTCCCGCTTGATCGGAAGGTTGGGGTACATTTGTTACCGAAAAGCAAGGAGACGAATCTGGTCATTGACGGGAGATTCTTAGCGCCTGTTACCCAGGAGAGCACTATTGTTGTCACAGGATCAGAAAAAAAGGCACGGTTCATCCGGTTTGGCGAAAGCTTTTATCAGATGGTTCGATTGAAACTTATGAGATGATACATGGGGCTTTTCGGACGAAAAAAAACAAAATATACGCCTGTTCAATGGAAGATTACGCAGAAGTGTCTAGATCTTATTTTTGAGAGTTCAAAATCAAATTATCCGCACGAATTCGGTGCACTTCTTCGGGTTGATCGGGTGAATAAAACCACGATTATTGAAGTAGTTCTTCTCCCGGGAACTATCTCTGGGGATTCTCATGCGATTTTTCATTTGCATATGCTTCCGATTGATTTCAGTGTTGTTGGTACTGTTCATTCCCATCCGTCTTCCATTTCCAGACCGTATGAGGCGGATTTAGATTTGTTCAGCAATTTCGGAAGAATCCATATCATTGTCGGTGTCACATCATTTGGTGGTGTTTCATGGAAGACATACGATTAC
>JAPKYG010000007.1 GCA_026394435.1 Methanobacteriota archaeon
TTCCATTCACTGTTTTTTATGACTGCGCTCGTTACCTGAGAGATTTCCTCTTGGATTTCGAAACCGGTCTCCACCACCTTTTTTCCATTATCTGTTAAAATGATCGTACTGGTGATTAATTCTTTTTCTTTGATAACGTTCTTTCGTGATGCGAGAGGTTTGATGCTGTCTTTTTCGATCTCTTGTTCTGGGTGTTCGTGCAGCAGACGTAAGAGTTTTTCTACGTCTGTTACTTCGGAGAGTGCTTTTTTTCCTTTATCGGTCATTTCGACGATAGTGTCTTTCTCTTTCCTGATTGAAGCCCAGCCATTTGTTTTAAGCCAGCCGATTGCAACGGAGATTTCATCAGAATCAAGAACCGCTGAGAGATCCTTTAACGTGATTGTTCCTTTCCTGTCAGATAAAAGTTTGAGTGCGCGTTTCTCGGGGAGTCCTTTTTCAACAAATCGTTTGCCTTCTTTTCCCAGTGAATAAACGGTTTTAATGTGGTTGTCCATTGTGACAAGTTTTTTTGATTGCAGCCAGGAAGCTGCGTTTGAAACTTCAACATCTTGGGAAAACTGCCCGTTTTTGAAGATGTCTTCCGGTGAGCCTTTCCCATGGAGTTTCTTGAGAGCGAGTAAGACTTTTTTCTCGTTCAAAGACAGTTCCTTGATGGTTTTATCGACATCCATTGAAACCTGAAATTGTCTTGCTACGTATTAAGATGTCGATGTTTCTTTTTGATAGGAAAGAATTATTAAATACTAGTTCTTCCACGTTCGTAACTGGGGAGTTAGCTATGATTGGAAAATTACCAGAAAATGTCTTACAAGCAATATTAGAAGCCATTCCCATCGAATTTTCTGTGATCGATAAAAACGAAAAGGTATTGGCATGGAACAGGCATGCGACACGGATTTTCAAGAGACCTGAAGCTGTTGTAGGCCGAGATGTTCGGAATTGTCATCCGAAAAAAAGCCTTGGGAAAGTCGAGCAGATACTGCAAGATATGAAAGCAGGAAAACGAGATAAGGCCCAGTTTTGGATTGATCTTCCCCTCGGTCCAAATGGAAAAAAGGAAAAGGTGCTTATTGAATATTATGCGTTGCGGGATGCGAAGGGGACGTACCTTGGATGTCTTGAAGCCTCACAAAATATTGGTAAATACCAAGAGATAACCGGTGAGAAACGATTACTTGATTAATGCTGTAATTCTGTGTATTTCTCATAAAATAATAAGAAAGGGTTCAAGGTTGTAATAAGGAGTCAATATCAATCAAGTACAGTTTTTGTATCCATTCTTTACAATGCTGTTTATGTTTTTTACTATCTCGGCCTTTCATCAGCATATGCGTTCGATGAGGTAGTGGGACACACACAATCCTATTGACATGATGCATATCAACACTCCGGACATCGTACCGAGGATAGGGATTGCCAAACAAAGGCAGATATCCGAGATTTCTTTTTTTGAATCGTGCTCTTCGGTTAGCCTCTGGATACGTATGCTTTTTCATACTCTTGTTTCCTATTATTACTAAATTGTGGAACGGAGGAGATGAAAGGAAGGGGAGCTGGGATGCAGATACAGTCCTTTTCCTTTCACATGGTACAAATAAGAAATACCTCTTTTTGTTTATATAGCTATGAAGAGGGGAAATGAAAGTATTACTTTTTTATAGAACAAGCGTATTACCTCCTTTCAAAGCAGGGCCCGTAGCTTAGACCGGTTTGAGCAACCGGCTGATAACCGGTAGGTCAAGAGTTCAAATCTCTTCGGGCCCACTTTTTCTATTTTTTATTGTAGAATACCACTGGCGTTCGTGAGTTGTAAATGCTTTTGTTCCTATTTTCAGTATTTTGTTAAGATTTTTTATAT
>JAPKYG010000047.1 GCA_026394435.1 Methanobacteriota archaeon
GCTTCTTCTATCTGATTGGGGGCTCTTCAACCACTTGCCACATTGTGCCACAAAATATTGTGTGAGCACCCAGGAATGCTTGTGGATTAAGCCCCTGCCGACAAAAATATTAACCAGATGGAGAATATCAATGTAGCGAAACATAAAAAAAGAGTTCTAAGGAATGCAGGTCTTACGCTACGCTCCAGACTACGCAGTATTCTCAACTGCAGTTAATAAATCTCGAATCATCGTAACAAAATCGCTATCTTAGGTGTTCTATCGATATTTATTGATTTCATTGCGAACAAATTCTGCTTTCTTGCGGGATTGTTCTGCGAAATCCTGTTGTTCACCTGCGAAGATGATTTCACGTGAGGAGTTAATAAGAGCCATTTCCCGTTGTGAATTTGTTCCATTTTTCACTGTTGTCTCGACATCACCACCTTGTTTACCAACACCGGGGATGAGAATAGGGATGTGTTCTCCAAGGATAGTACGAACGGTTTTGAGTTCCTCCGGGTACGTTGCACCTACGACCGCACCACAGTTATTGTTCGTATTCCATTCCCGAATCTTCTTTGCGACTATTAGATATAATGGTGTTGATGAGACCGTGAGATCTTGAAAATCACCTGCAGAGGGATTCGAAGTTCGACATAATATAAAACTGCATTTGTCTTTATAGTCTAAAAACGGGGTGATGCCATCCTTCCCCAGATACGGATTTATCGTTACCGCATCTGCATTGAGTGTATCAAAGAGTGCTTGTGCATATTTCTGGGCGGTGTTGCCAATGTCATTGCGTTTCCCATCAAGGATGACGACGATGTTGTTGGGGATGTAGCGTATGGTTTTTTCGAGTGCTTCGATGCCTTTTTTCCCCACTACTTCATAAAACGCCATGTTCAGTTTGTATGCACACACCAGGTCCTTGGTTGCATCAATAATCGCTTTGTTGAAATCAAACAGCGGATTTTTACTTGTTTCCAAGAGGAATTTTGGTATTTTTCCAACATCTGTGTCGAGTCCAACACAAAGCAGGCTGTTGTTTTGGCAAGTAACATCCAAGAGTTTTTGTCTCCAGTTCATTCAATCCCCAGTTGAAATAGTATTTCGTCTATAAAAACTAGTGTTTCGTTAGCTATTTAACGTCGTGCAAAATACAATGCCTCATATGGAAATTATCTATGGAGTGTGTTCATGGGGTTTAGGTCACGCGACACGATCATTACCCGTGATTCGAAAACTTATCACTGAAAAAAATAACATTACCGTTATTTCAAATGGAAGAAGTTTAGAATTACTTAAAAAAGAGCTTGGGGACGCTGCTGAGTACATTGATATCCCTGATTATCCGATGTTGGTATCTGAGAACACCAGGCAGTTTTTGGCAAAAAGCATGGTGTACTGGCCGGTTTTCATTAAAAGAATTGAGGATGGATTATCCCAGCTTCAGAAAATACTTGATCAAAAAAAATATGATTGCATTGTTTCTGATGCCAGATACGACATGTATAGCAAGAAGATTCCGTCGTTTTTTATCTCTCATCAGATGCGAATCATGAACCCTCTTCGAATTAAAATGTTTGAGCGTGCTATGGAGCGGTTCAATTTGTTTTTTTTCAAACGATATGTGGGCGTCATGGTACCTGATTACAAAGAAGACAACCTCTCAGGTGATTTGTCCCATAATCTAAAAAGAATCGATGAAGACATGATCCATTATGTCGGAGTGCTCTCTGATTTTACGAAACGCTCAATGATAAAGGATATTGATTATTTGATTTCGATTTCTGGTCCTGAACCACAACGAAGTATCCTTGAGGAAAAACTCGCATCACAGATTAATGAGCTCGAAGGAAACGTGGTCATGACCTTAGGCAAAGCAGAGAAATACTCAATAGTGAAAAAGAAACATCTGACGACCTATTCTTTTGTTACCAAGGGGCTACGGGAAGAGTTGTTGAATAAAGCAAAGCTGGTGGTATCACGCTCCGGATATTCAACGATCATGGACGTCGCAGTTGTCGGCACAAAAGCATTGTTCATCCCAACACCCGGTCAGATTGAACAAGAATATCTATCAAAATATCATAACGAATTAGGTACGTTTTATTCGGTGTCGCAGGATGCGATTCATTTGAAATCTGATGTGAAGGTTGCACAAGAGAAAACCGGATTTGTGCGAGAATGCGATGTGCATAAAACCGTAGAGAATATTCTTCGTATTATCACGGATAAAACATGATATTTTACCATAACTGCTTTAAATGGAACAACTATTACCCTTGAGGAGAGACTTCCTACTTATGAGACTATGGGGGCTTTTGAAATCATGGTACTTCTGGCTGCTACTGATTACGGGTATCGCTATCGCGGTGCGGTCGATCCCAGCCTGGACGAATGCCGCGTGGGGTGGTGATTTTGGGATTTACTACGGGTTGACCTCACGGTTCGTTGAAAATCAGCAAATCTTCAACGAGTACAACGGCTGGGGTGGGATGTATAACTACTTCCCGGTGCTCTATATTTTCTCCGCGTTTGGTCATTGGATAACCGGGGTTGAT
>JAPKYG010000162.1 GCA_026394435.1 Methanobacteriota archaeon
ACTTGGTGGAAACAGCCACGACTGTCCAATTCGATCTGTCATTAATGTCATATTCTCCTCATCTTACCTCTGATATCATTTATCATCTGATAAATGCTTCTCCTGTTGGGACGGGAGAACAATTGTTGGACAGCCTCATTCCTCGTTAAAAACATAAATATATAGAGGAGTTACAAAACTATAAAAAAAAATATTCCTAAGAACTTGCTCCATTATATTATATGTTGGCGGATGGACTTATTATGGAAATGCTTCGGCATTTTCTTTCTCCCAGACTTTCCAGACTCTGTAATCTATTGTTCTAAGGATACGTTTTTAAAGAAGTAACCACGGGGTTATAGTAACGTTGATATGAAGTTGGTCTCGTGATCTTTTGTTACATCGATAATGAATTTTATTTTATCAAAACATTTAAATGAATCAAGGGTATAATAAAACCCTATTAAGGCCATATAGAGGATAGAATAATATGAAGAAAATCATCCCAATCTGTATAATCGGAATTTTATTATGTGCCGAATTTGGAGCTACTGCATTATCCAGTACTGACCCAAAAATAATAAGTGAGAACAATGTGGGGAAAGCTGAATATACTCATACTGTTTTTGTGGAAGTCGGAACTGCTACCTGGTGTTCAGATTGTCCCGCATCGAATACCGCATGGCATAGTATCTATGAGGGCGGGAACTATAATTTTGAATACACAGAAATGGTTGTTGATAAAAATACAGTTGCAAATGCAAGAAGAAATCAGTATAATCAGTATTCGTTCCCAACATCCTATTTCGATGGTGGGCAATTTGTTTATCCTGGTACGAGCATATCTGCTTTTCAAAACAATCTCAATTCTTGTGGATCACGAGAAGTCCCTGACCTTGTAGCGAATTTGAATGCTACCTGGCTTGGTTCCGCAAAAATACAAGTGGATTTCGGCATCATCAACAATGATGCAGTTTCATATGCTGGAAACCTAAGAGTGTATATTATTGAATTGCAATCGACACAATGGAGGGACTACAACGGAAGTTGGTATAATCACGCCTTTTTAGATTTTGCTTTCAACCAAACAATAAATATCTCTGTTGGTGAAACCTATTCGGATAGCACGGTTTGGGATGGAGCAACACATGGATATCCTGGGATTTCTTCAGAGAATATACAGGTCATTCTCGCTGTTTTTGATGATTCACCGCATCAAGGGTATTCTCATCCGCCATCAGGATCACCATTCTGGGCATATTATGTCGATGAAACAATTGCCGCAACACCACAGTCCAATAATACACCTAAAAAACCAAATCCACCATCTGGACCGACGAGTGGAATCGCTAATGTTGAATATTCATATTCAGGAAATACAACAGATCCGAACGGAGATAATATTTACTATCTTTTCAACTGGGGTGACGGTAGTAATAGCGGTTGGCTTGGTCCATATCCTTCTGGTACTACTGTTGAAGCAAGTCATGTATGGAGCTATGGTGGAATCTACAACGTTAAACTGAAAGCAAAAGATACGATCGATGGTCCATGGTCGGATCCTTTAGTGGTTCAGATTGCGGGACCAGATATTGAACTGCAAAATGTGAAAGGCGGTTTTTTCAAAGTGAGTGCAGAGATTAAAAATACCGGTGATGTCGCAGTGTCTAATGTGAACTGGAATATCACCTTACGTAGCGGAGTTTTCATCGGCAAACAAACCTCAGGATTGAATCTCACGATTCCAGCAAATTCAAGTGTAACCATAAAATCAGGTTTAATATTTGGGTTAGGATCAACAAGTATCAAGGTTGAAGCGTGGATTCCCGATGGTCCATCGACGATGATTCAACGAAATGGCGATATCTTTTTATTTTTAATAAAAGTAAATCCTTGATGGGGATTAAATCTGTTATCTTTGGGATTGGGGTGATGGTAACAACAGCGGATGGCTTGGACCATATAATTCTGGAGCAACATGTGAAGCAAAACTCATCTGGAATGTGAAAAATAACTACAATATCAAAGTAAAAGCAAAAGACATATATGGAAAAGAGAGTAGCTGGTCAGATCCTTTGCCGATAACAATGCCGTACTCGTATAACAAGCCGATACTACAGTTCTTGGAGTTGTTGTTCCAGCGATTCCCACACGCGTTCCCGATATTAAGACAGCTGCTAGGATATTAGAATATCCCTCTTTTTCTTCTTTTTTTATTTTGTTAAGTATTAGTACAAAACCTGAGTTAAGTTTTTGATGTATAGGTTTTTAAAAAAAAAATCAACAGGGAAAAAACTCTTAAATTATATAATCCACGATAAACCAAGAATTATTCAATATAATTTAGTCCAACTCTCGGGAATCAGAATCGCAATGAGGGAACCATGTAACATTTCTCATAACGTGCTCCAGGAAAACGATGTTGGAATTGGATGTTATTGACCTCCAAATTTTTGTACGATTATAGATAATACAATCCAAGGAAATTCTTTTTGTGGAATCTGCTGCATTGAGAGTAGTCAGCCATGTATTTCATTACAACAATATCTTTCATTATGCCGGTGGAGTTAGTTTGAGTGGAGGATAATTAACGTAATCTTTAACTGCTGGGGAGTAGCCGATGGGCCAAGTGGAAACGGTCCCAGAAATGGAGATTCAGTTGGCGACGGTGTTGCTTAGGGTCCGTTGTTGACTGAACTAAATCCAAATGCTGGAAGATAGGGATAATTTCTAGGTAATTTTAAGGTTGTAATCACTTTATGTGCAAAGCCCCGAAAGAGTAAATATTTAAATAGTAAAGCTTCATATATAAGTAGAATAAATTAGGGGATAATATGAAA
>JAPKYG010000155.1 GCA_026394435.1 Methanobacteriota archaeon
AAAACCACTAACGGTCACCCCATCAACAAAAATAGAGACCACATTGTTCCATCCTTCGATACTTGTGGTATTCCGATTTTCACCGATGAGATGAATCGAAACGGTAATAGCAATGTTCTCATAGTACGGCGCTGAATCATCATACACAAACACAGTATCCCCATCAGAGGCGTTATCGATTGCATCTTGGATCTTACTGTAATTCCCAGGATTTAACCCTCCAACATATAAGATATGTACATCCTTCATCATAAACGAACGATCTTTCTTCGTAATAGATGACACGGTGTTCACACCTGCTATCAACATAAAGACAAGACAAACTACTGCAAGTTTAGTAAGATGAATATGAATCATACGCTCCCCTTGTACAACAGTAACATAATAAATAATCGTATATAAACATACTCCTCAGAATTATTATAAAAACAAAAAGTTTTAAAGACAGCGAGTCATAAGGGGGCTGGTAGGAAAAGAAATGACTACAGAAGAACCTATCTGGGATGAAGAAAAATTAAAACGCAGATATCTGAAAGCATCAAAACTCCTTTTCTTGTTTACCGTATTATATTCCCTCTGGATCGCCTTAGTTATCATGGGTGTCTATTTTCTTCAGTTAGGAAATAAATGGGCGGTTTTTACCATCGGGCAATGGATTCTCTCCGCTATCATCCTCATCAGCATTGTTATTGCCATTGAGATCATCTTTATCCTTCATAATACTCTTTCGAGAAAAAAATATCTACAACCAGAACAACCTCAACAACCAGTATACCTGCAAGGAAAACAAGTCAATAGCTACACCATCCCCGCAGGCGCTAAGGGAGGTATTTTCAGTAAAACCTTCATCATGATTGATGAGACCCGTGTTTTAAATCTCCGCTACCAGATGATTCCACCAAATGACCTCTGGAAACAAAAACAGTAGACTCGTTACTTTTTCAACATTCCCATTTCCGCGAGTTTTTCCGGAAGATAGGTATCAGTCACATAATCAAGCCCGTATTTTGCGAGCGCCTGCTGCTCCGATTTCTTGCCAAGGGTAAGCTGCAGTTTTATCTCATGTTTCCAGAACTGATCCTGGAACCTAGGATCATCAAGTTCGCTTTTCAACGCAGCGACATCCTCCGGCGTTAACACATCAGTCGGGAGTTTATAGTTCTCAATATCGGAAGGCGTCACACCAAGATACTGCGCTGATGGAGTCGCAAGATACTCCGAGATATGCGCAGTCTTAATCGCACCATACGCAACACTGCCATAGATGCGGAAACTCCACGGGTCACAATCCGTAAACACCAACACCGGGAGTTTCTTTTCCTCGCTCAACCGTTTAATAAACCGTCGAGTTGACCGCGCCGGCTGACCTTTCAGATGAACAAGAATCGCGCGACTTTTCGAATCAAACCCGTTCTCCGCAAGCCGGTCAAACATACCACCCGTCTCAATTGCAACAATAAAATCAGCGTCCACCTGTTTGAACGTGAGCTTTTCTTTCTCCACATTATATGGTATCCCGTAGCCAGCGTCACCAACATCATCCTGACAGTGTATCTTCTTCTTCGTATTATTTCGAGTCATCTCCTCTACAACCAAATTACCAATAACACGAGCACCGTCTTCCTCTGGTCGCAGCTTGAAGTCCTCCCGCATACAACCCGTGATTACTTCAAGGTCTTCCGCAAGCATGTCTGATTCATTCTGACTGCTGAACTTCGCAAGATTCCACCCTTCAGAAATATAATACGTTTCTCTTAACGTCGAGGATTTACTTTGACTGATCATCTCCTTAATGAAATCTACTAGGTACATCGTACGCAACAGCATATACGCTCCGTCAAGGGAGTTCGCAGACCGCTCTGTCATATTCTTCCCGTACTTCCAGACATTTAAATCATCATCAAAGCGGATGTTTGCTTTCGTACGAGTTGAGAGGTGCAACGCGGGGATCTCTGCTTTTTCAAGATCCGCATAGACTTTTGCGGCAATCGCATCAATCTTGGTAATAACACCTGAATAATCACGCGCCATACTCTTACTCACCTTCCCATTTATCAGCACCAATCACATACGCCGGATTGATGTTTTGCACATACAACTCATTCTCATCAAAATCACCCTTATTCAACCCAGCAAGCTCAAATAAAATATCAATCTTTTTCGTAGGATCAATACTCTCCAGACTCCATTTAATATACGAATCAGTCACTTTGGTTGGCTTTGGCTTTACCTCACCAACGACCGCATCCTTAGGAAAAAGCGCATATAAATTAAACTTCTGCGGTTTACTTTTATAGTTCACCACCATAATCGTGCTTTTAGCGATCCACCCACCACTTTCAATCTGCCCAGTAGGACTCGTCGCATCAAGTTTCCTCTGAATCGGCTTACCCCGCACTTTTTCATACTCTACGACATCCTCAATCCAGACAACATCCATGATCTTGGTGATGACCTTCTCAAGAGGAGGTATCGGTTTATTGAGCATATGCGCGGATTTCTTTGCTATCTCAGGTAAAATCTTCGTAATTAAATCAAATTTCTCTCTAGTTTTCACCCGACGTACTTTCTTGTTGATATGCAGCTGGATTTTCCTGGCACACTCACGAAACGCAAGCTTAATTTCGTTTTCGATTTCCTCCACGTCTGCGATTGCTTCTTTGCTCTCAGACGTGTACGGAATCTTGGTGGACGCGACATGCGTAAGAAAGATAGCAGGACCAATGGGAATACCATTGCCTGAGGGTTGATCCAGCCCGTACCGCCGCCAATCAATCGATGCTATCGCAGTCGTAATCGCACAATCACCCTGCTGATACAGTAGTGGTATCCGGTTCGCAAAACGTAGCAGCTTCACTGGTTTATCCTTTGGCAGATTCCCCCCGTACACGATTCCGACTTCAACTTGGAACGGGCTTCCCGTGAACACCGATGCAGGACGTGACGCAGTAAAAATAAACTCAGGGGAGATTTCCCGGGTTTCATTCTTCAGGCTCCGACGAATAAGGATTTCACCAATCGGTGAGAGACACTCCGTTGATGGAGCCATGATTTTAACTTTCTTAAATGCCTGATGCAATGCAAGAAACTGATCTCGAGATATATCTGCTGGGTTGAGGTTTCTATCAAGTTTTGCCTCGTCACAGACCGCGTTAGCGGTTCGATCACCCATACTGCTAAAATCAGTTTTCAAAAAAGACGCTAGCTTCCTTGCTTTTGTCTCCTTTGACATCTTGATTAACGTACCAAGCTCAACACCATATGGATGTGGCTGAATCTCCTCACATTTCTTCGGCAGGATGTCTGCGGTCCGCTCAAACACATGTTCTGTTCCATCAGCCTCTTTAAATGTGATCCGTGCATGGGGATTCACAATAGACGTTGATTGAAGATAGTCGTATACAAAACGTTTCCCTCGTTTGTAATCCGCGTTCAAATTCACCTCAACCCGCGTCCCTGATGGCTTATCCCAATGCATGATTTCCTGATGCTGGACTTCACCACGGTTCTTATTCGTATCAATCGCAAGCTCAGTGAGCACAGCAGGTTGATCGTCTTGGATCTTTGAAATAATCTTAGCGTGTTTTCCCGTGGTTAATTGACCATAGAGCAGAACGGCGGAAATACCGATACCTTGTTGCCCCCTGCTTTGCCTGACAGAATGGAAGCGTGAACCATAGAGTAAACGTGCGAAAATATGGGGAACCTGTTGTTTAATGATGCCCGGACCATTGTCTTCCACAATCACGACACATTCTTCCTCAGTTGGGTTTTTCACTTCGACATAAATATCGGGAAGGATGCCAGATTCTTCACAGGCATCCAAGGCGTTATCGACTCCTTCTTTCACACTAGTAAATAACGCTCGTGTGGGGTTTCCAAAACCGAGGATATGTTTGTTTCGTTCGAAGAATTCCGCGACTGAGATTTCTTTTTGTTTTTTTGCTAATTCATAGGCGATTGCTTCGGGCAAAATGCTCCCTCCGTTGTAGAGTGATTTCGCATCCGGTAACGGTAATAGATAAGGTTATTATAAAATTATTCCTTCGAAGAAAAATGGCAGAAGAAATGGCAAGAAATGAAAATCTATCATTTCGATTTCGACAGTACAAAAAAACCATACAATATCGATGTTCCTCCACGGTACGCCTCTGGTCCACTCCATGCTGGTCATGCTGTTCATTATACCCATATTGATTTTGCTGCGCGGTACAAACGAATGCAAGGCTACAACGTTTTTTTCCCCTTGTGTTTTGATGTGAACGGAATTCCTATTGAAGAGCGTGTCGAACGACAATTCAACATCACGCGTAAAGATATTGATCGCCATGAATTCACCAAGCTTTGCTCTGAGTTTGCGCAAAAGAACATCGCGACCATGACCAACCAGTTCATCAGACTTGGGGAAAGCATGGACCCCAGCATTTACTATCAAACCGATGCTGAATACTATCGCAGGATCACGCAGATTTCTTTTCTCGAGTTGTTTCATAAAGGTTATATTTATAAAGGTCAGTTCCCCGTCAATTGGTGCCCCCGTTGTATGACCGCGATGGCAGACGCCGAAGTGGTCTATAGCGACCGAACGACAAAACTCAATACCATCAAGTTCTATTTTACAAAACCACAAGACGAACAAATCCTAAAATTCCATGGCATCGGCAAAGACAAACAGGGAGTGTACATTGAGATTGCGACAACACGACCTGAGATGCTTCCTGTCTGTCAGATTGTTGCAGTATACCCGACTGATGAGCGGGCATCATGGTTAGTAGATCAGATAGTGAAGGTCCCGGGGTTTGACAAAGAAGTAAAAATCGTAAAAGATGACGCGGTTGACCCTGAGTTTGGGACCGGCCTTGTGATGATTTGCACCATCGGAGATAAAGAAGACCTTAACTGGGTCTTTAAATATAAACTCCCTCTGGAAATGAGTATTGATGAAGAAGGAAAGATGACCGCTATTTGTGGTAAATACAAAGGAATGAAAATCGAGGATGCACGCAAAGCAGTCATCGAGGATATGACAAAAAACGGGCTGTTCATCAAACAAGAGCCGCTCGCACAAAACGTTGGTGTCTGCTGGCGATGTAAAACACCAGTAGAATTCATCAATGCCAAACAATGGTTTTTGAAAACGATCCCGTTTAAACAAATGGTTCTTGACACCAGTAATGCAATGAGGTGGCATCCCGAGTTCATGAAAATACG
>JAPKYG010000100.1 GCA_026394435.1 Methanobacteriota archaeon
CATGTTACAAACGATATTTTTGCAATTGCATATGGTGCTGATTCGAATGATCAACTCCGGACCGGATTTATAAAAACATTAAGTATTAGTCCCTTAGGCCATATAGTAAATGGAACTCTCGACATACTTCCATTCTATACCTATCTTTCACCAATCGATTATAATTTTGAAACTGATATACTCCATATTGATGATGAACTCTATGCTATTTCTTTTACGGGTGGTAATAATAGTAATTGGCAACGTGGATTTTTAACTACGATTTCAATAAATGATACAGGTAATATCTCAGATTCTGCATTATTTATCTATGAATTCAAAGGTCGCACAGCTCTTGGTTCTACTGCTCTAAATCTTTTAAGCCATGTGGATCGGTTAATTATTGTATACGGGTCTATCAATTCGAGCGAAAAAGGTTTCTTAACAATGGAGAAAATTGATTTAATTGGTGACGAAAGATTTATCATCAAGAAGGGGGACGCATATGCGATAATGGTAAATTATAATTTACTCACTGCTTGGATGGTGATTGGAAATGCAACCTATACTGTTTCAGGGACTGTTTCCTTTGATAATTGGACAAAAATTGACTTAACATATGGGGGTGGATTTTTAAAATTGTATGTAAATGATGTTATACAAACGGGGGGGAGTGATCTTTGTTCAGGTACAATAAAAACCAATACAGATCATCTCATTTTCGGAGGAGGAGTATACGGATCAATTGATGAAATAAAAATTTTTAGAGGTGTCTATATTCCAACTTAGAGTGGTAATTCGTATGAAGCGAAGAACTATAAATCAAAATATTTAAAATGTGATAAAATGATGAGAGCGATAAGAGAATTAAAAATTTGCAATGATTTCTTGGGGAAAAAAAATCAACGAAAAAATAAAGCGGCCTCTGAAGTATTAGGGACACTTTTGCTTATAGGTATCGGTGTTTCACTTTTTGTCTTATTAGCGATTGTTACAATTTCTATGCCATCCGTATTCTTTCCTGATACAACGCCATCGGTTAATATCATCGGAAGGATAGAAGGAAATTCTGTTGTGTTTGAACATCATGGTGGTCAATCAATGCCCCTTGATACAGAAATTACTGTGATGTTTGCAGAAACACCAGTTATCATGACGGTTGGTGATGTTTTAGAATCCGCTTCAAAAGCGGATGGTGAATGGAATATAGGTGAAAAAATTGTTATTCCAAATAATAATCCAAATCTACCAATAATGCAAATATCTGTAACCATTATTGATAAAGCGAGTAATACTGTTGTCATGCGAGGCCTCCTCCAAGAGGGATCTCAAGCGGTAAATCCAATAGCAGTTACCTTAAACGCAGATTCTATCACTACGAACACCGCGAAAATATATATGCATTATGATTTTCGCTACTACATAGGAACGAAAAAAGTTTGTTTTACTTATATTAAAGCATCTGTTTATAATGCAAATAATAGTGCTCCTTGGAATTCGACTGGATGGGTACAAGTATTTAATCATAATGGATCGTATAATTTCAATCTTATTAGTTTAAACGAAAACACAGAATATCTCTATCAAGCCTGGGTCCAATATAATTCTTCAACGAATGCAACGCAAAAGATTGCTTCCTCTGGAACCATCAATCCGTTTCGAACGCAGAGTTATTCGAGTGGACTTTGGCATTTTGATGAAAATTCTGGGTTGATAGCAATCGATTCATCCAATAGTGGAAACAACGGAACTTTATTTCCCCCCGATGTAACGCAAGCACCTCAAAGACTTAATCAAACTGACCTCGTTGTTAATAATAGATCGTTACGTTTCGATGGCTACAATGATTATGTAGTGGTAAATCACGCAGCGACTCTTTCTCCCACGAGTGAGATAGCGATAGAAGGATGGGTAAAACCAGAGTTTAAAGATGAATACAAGGGAACTAATGTTCAACGAATAAATGGCACAATGTTTGGCACTCAAACATACGGGTGTTACGAGCCTGATATTATTAACATATCCAGCGATAGATATGCGATTGTCTCAAGGAATTCAGTATATGGTGGTTTTGTTATCACCACGCAAATCTCTGATGAGGGAAACATTACTGAAAATGCAACAACAAGTGTTTGTGATATTTATCAATTTGAAACCCTGTGGTGTGACACTCCGAAAATTATCAAAGTTGCAGCAAGCAGTGATATCTATGCTATCGTATACAGAGGACAAAGCGGATTTTTATATATTGCAACAGTTCAGATATTATCAAATGGAAAAATCACGAAAGCTACTCAAGGGAAAGTTGTTATTGATGCAATTAATTGTTATTACCCTGATATTATCTATACTGAAGGAGATTATTACGCTGTTGCATACTCGTCATATGAATTCTATTTAGCTGCGAACCGATATGTTGGGCGCCTACAAACAGTAACAATAACTCCCGCTGGGGTAATCACCGCACCAAAATCGTATTACAATTTTGGCAGTACAAGTACCGCAGCAGGTATCATGCTATATCCCGATATCATTCATGTGAAAGACGATTGTTATTCTGTAGTATTTCGAGATTCTGATACCGATGGTTCTTTAAGAGCTGTCCAAATCAAGAATGGTTGGAACATCTTCTGTGATAACACTATTTATAAATTTGATAATAATAATATCACTGATCTTCCCCTTCGAATAATACATGTCTTTGATAAAATATATGCGGTATTCTATGGGGATAAAATGGGAAATTTAATACAAGGTGGAGCGATAATAACTATAATACTATCCGATACCGGAACATTTGAAGATTCAGTGGATTACTCAACACTTTTACCTCCTACGGATTGGAATCAATTTACGAATCCTCAGATCATTCATATCGCGGGTGATATATTTGCTGTGACCTACCGTCTTAGTACGCGTGCAGAGGTAAAGACATTTGAAATCTCAAATCTGGGAATTATAAACAATCATACGAATGATCCTGCCTGGAAATATGTTTTTCAACCGACATCACCACCGACATCACCGTATACCATTTTTACTCCAAAAATAATTGAAGTAAGTTCCGTGAAAGATACCTATGCAATTGTTTACCCAAAAAGTATCAGTTATGATACAAACAACGGCGTTTTATTAACCATTAAAATCCCTGATAATGGCTCCATACAGAAAAAAATATACGATTTAGTTCTCTTAGATCCTGTAAACTTCTATGCGCCTGACATCGTTCATATTTCAAATGATATCTATGCCGTGGTATGCAGAAAGGTTCTCTACGGAAGTATGTCTCTTCACACGATTCGTATATCCAATGTTGGAAAAATAGAAAACAGTTTTATTGACACATTAGATATCCCAATGCCAGAGCTTACTCCTGGTTTATCCATCAAAATTGTTTACGTTACTAATAATATTTATATGATTGTTTTTGATAATTATGGGAATCCAGCGATTACTTTAAAAACAATTGAAATAGCAGATAACGGAACCATAAAAGATTCTGTTCTTTGTTCGTACAATATCACGAAACCAGGGTATTCAAATTTCTGTTCACCAAATGTCATACGTATAAAAAATGATATTTTCGCTGTCTCCTATCATTCAACAAACTATGCCAGTAAAAGTGATTTTGTAAGCACCATACAAATATCATTGACAGGAAACATTACTCTTATCGATACCTTCACGATGAATGCATATTTCTCGTCAGTATTTGGTTACGACGAATATTCAGATTTAATACCAGTTGATGGAAGCAATCATCTGTATGTTTTACTGTATGGTTATGATTATTTTATTCCTGGACAGCATCGAGGTTCCGGAGTCATCATCACAATCCAAATTAACGATACGGGGATTATCAAACAAAATCCATTTGCTACGTTTACCTTTGAAACCTATGGTTGTAGCAGGCCTGATATTATCCATATTTATAACACGACGTATGCTCTCGCATACTCAAAATCAGTGTGGGTAAACCCCTATCAGATATCTGGTTATATACAAACAATGAGTATTTCGTCCAATGGAACGATGATTAAAAAAATCGATGGCGTTTCTTTTACGATTATTAATTCTAATTCCGATATTGCGCATAGTCAATTTCTCGACCATATCTATCAAGATGTGTATGCATTGATCTATACAGTCCCCTCTGGATCAACAGCTAAAGGATACATTAGTACAATTCGCATCGCGACAAATGGATCAATTTATCGGACCGTTACTAATGCTATTTTTGATTTTACATTAGCCTTAAAATCTGCTGCTAATATTTTACCTTCTTATACGAATATCACCAATGACATTGTTTCATTATGTTATCAGGGAGATTATGATGATGGGTACATTGAAACTGTTAAAATTACCGTAACTGATACGAGTGCGACATTAAAAAATATAATTTCAAAAGCAGGTTCGTACGCAATTCAAGGAAATAAAACGGTTTTTACAGCAACATTAAGGACGACTTTTGGAGATAAAACTCTTACATTACCTGTTCATCAAGGCTGGAACTATCTTGTGCTAACCTATGACCATACGAGAATTAAATTCTTTAATAATTTAACAAATGTGTCTTTACTTTGTAATGAAAATATACAGAGCTTTGCCACGTCTCTTATATTTGGAGGATATAGCGGTATCTACGATGAATTTGCTGTCTATAAAACCCATTTACGGGACGATGAAATTATTGATCATTATACAAAATATTAAACTTCATCAGTAAAAGAAAGGTAGGAACCATGAGAATAAATAAAAAAAATTTATTACTTCCTTATTTCAAAGGAGAAAATACTTCAAAAAAACGAAGCAACAAAGCAGTATCTGAAATTATCGCGACGATATTACTTTTATCTATTAGTCTCTCTCTTTTATGCATTGTTTATGTACTCGTTTTAAACAACGCAACAAGTCCATCATCAACATATCACGTGTCATCAGCACAAATTATTGCTACTGCGGACGAAAAAAATGTTTTTTTGCAAAACAACGGAGGAGTTCCTTTATCACTGAATACCAAACTTGTTATCACAGTCGGTGGACAAGATTTTTTTGTTACTGTAGAGGATTGTATTATTGATAGCAATGGTGATGGAATGTGGAGTATCGGTGAACAGATAAAATTTACTCCTCCGGCTATCGCCAGTTTATTTGGTTTAGAAATCCAAATTAAAATTATCAATCCTGACACAAATTCTATGATTATGGCTGGCCTTGTACAAGAAGGTGCTCGGGGCGACCTACCATATGTTCAAACATTAAATCCCTATGATGTCTGGCCTCACAGTGCGACAATGAAATCATATTACAATTTCGTTAAGGTCAATTATCTTCCTGGCAAACTTTGGTTTCAATGGAAAAGATCTGATGACCCTCTATGGAATCGCACTCCAATGTTAAATATCACAGCAGCGCCTCTCTCCGGATTTCATCAATTTACTCTTTATAATCTCTCATCTAATAAAAATTATCTCTATGAAGCCTGGATTCAATATACTTCAGGTAATTCTACATTCAACCAATCAGGAGGAATAAAACTTTTTACAACTCAGATCGATGCAATGGGAATTTGGCATTTCGATGAATCTTCAGGAATAAAACTCTTTGACTCCTCCGGGCAGTTTCCGCCTAATGATGGTATTCTTACCCCAAATGAAATACGTGGACCTCAAAGATTAAACGGAGAATTAAACCATTCGACGAAATCTTTAAGTTTTGATGGGATTGATGATTACGGTCAAGTTGCTAATTCAAATACCTTGAGCGTCACCAATGAATGTACCATCGAGGCATGGATAAACCGTTCACAACACAGTGATGGACTTGTCGGTACACCTCTTCAATCATCTTTATCACAATTTGGGAATTATACATTAGGATGTTATGATCCTTGTATCATCCATGTCAACGGGAACATCTATGCTCTTGTTTCGACAAATGAAAATTCGTTAGGTTACCTGAGTACAATTAATATAACAGATGCTGGAGATATTATTGAGAATCCATCTACATCTTCGTATTATCTTGATTTTTTTAATTTTGATGCCTCGTGTAAAACACCAAAAATTATTCAAGTAAATGCAGGTAATGGAATAGTAGCTATTGTGTACACCAAACCAAGTGTGGGAAACCAATTATATATTAAAACGGTACAAATTTTTAATGACGGGCACATCAATAAAACTACAATTAACACGCGTGTTCTCGATGCAAGTCTTTCATCTACTCCTGATATTATCTATAAAAGTAACAACGTATATGCGATAGTATACGGGATAAATGTAGCTAATACCGGAGTTTTAATTTCTCTAAATATTTCCACTATTGGAACGATTTCCCCTGTGAATAAAAAATTAATTTTTGGGGATATCATGATAGAACCAGAAATTATTAAGGTTGTTGACAGTTTTAATATCTACGTCATCGTTTATAATTGTGTAGGAGATGATGGCGGATTACGAACAGTAAGAATTACAAATACGGGTATATTATCTGATATTTCTCTCCATGTTTGGTTTGATGACGACGATGGAGGCAGTCCAGAAATCATCAATGTCCATGATGATATGTATGCAATTGTCTACGCAGGCCCGATTTTAAGGCAGTCAGGGTTTTTAAAAACGATCGAAATATTATCTGATGGTACTATTACACTCAGCCGAACTATTCCCCCACTTGCAAAAGCATTTGATCAAATGGCATTTGAAATGAGTGCAGGTAATAGTATTCGCTTTCCTCATATTCTTCCTTTACATGGAGCTAATGACTATTATGGTATTTCCTACAGCATCGATTCTCCTACAGCAAACCTCTGGGGAAAAATAGTGACGGTCCATATGCAAGATAACGGAAATATTGTTTCTTTATCTAAGAAAGATGTGACCTTTGAACCATTCATGTGCTCGGCATCGTATTTCATTCCAATTTTTGATGAAGTATATGGAATTGTGTACCGAAGCGATGCTGGTGACGGTATCATTAAAACAATACGGATTCATGACGATGGACATATCCACAATAATCCTATTCTTGATATGGAAGAAATCGGTGGTCTTAAATGCTATGCACAAGATGAAATTCTTACTTCAGACAGTCGCTATGTCGCGGATGTTTTTAGAGGAATCGATGCGAAATTGGTGTTAAAAACAGTGGCAGTAAACACCACCAGCAAAACCGTAGCGCAAGCTTTTGTTGATTCGTACACCATCGAGCTTGGCTATACCTCCACGAACGGAACATTTAATGCATCGTATGCACCAACAATAATCCCGATTAACAACGAGGTCTATGCGATTGCATATTGTCACTATATGACATCTCCTGTGTACCATGATGGTAAAATTGTTACTGTTAAAATTGACGTTGCGGGACGTATCACACTCATTGAGCGATATACTTTTGACGCTGACTGCATGAATACTCCCTTCTCCTTTACTGCTATAAACAAGAGCAACGGCATCTACGCAATTGCATATCAACTGTATAGTACATCACAAGGAAAATTAAAAACAATAAAAATAGGCAACAACGGACATATTTTTGGTGTCCAAGACTCTTATCTTTTTGAAGGTGTACGCTGTCGAGAACCATCAATGAATCTTGTCAGTGGAGACATCTATGCTATTATTTATCGTGACTCTCTCACACCGAGTAATTACGGACGATTAGCTACCCTAAAAATCTATGGAAGCAACGGTACAATTATAAAAAGCATCATAGATCTATGGCAATTTACTACCTCCTGCTATCATCCAACTATCATAAAGGTTGATAACAATATTTTTGCGTGTGTCTATTCCCAATATTATGATAATCCTACTTGGCGATATGTTGCTTATGTCACTACCGTAAAAATAGCGGACAATGGTATTATCAGTAAATCTTTTATTGATTACTTAGAATTTATTAGACGGTATTATACTGACAATTTTATGTCTCATCAACCAGAAATATTCCAAGTACATGATCGAGTCTATGCCATTATCTCAAAAGATCTTGTCGACCCTTGGAACTCCTATCAATATTATGGATGGATAACGACACTACGTATTGGAGAAAATGGTGATATTATCGATGCCGTTGATGGTGCAGCTCAAATTTCAACGAATGCGAGAATAACCAGTTATGACATAAAAATAATACCATTCATCAACGATAGTTATATCGCTATCTACGGTGGGAAAAACAATGATTTGTACCAATGTGTGATACGAATTCCTTTAATTGAAACTAACCGTACAATACTCTCAAAATCTGGATCCTACGTCGTCAAAGCGAATAAGACAAAGGTTTTCGTAACTTTTACGGATTCAAATAATATACCATATACACTCTCAGCGGCACTTAAAAACAACTGGAACTATATTGTGACTACCTATGATAAAACTACAATGAACCTCTATATCAATGCCAACCTTAACGGCTCGCTTGCTCTTGGTTCAAAACCAATAAAAGTGACAACAAATCAATTATACTTTGGATTATACAATGGTAACTATGATGAATTTTCTCTTTATGCTGCAATACTTTCCCCAGCAAAAATAATACAAAATTACAATTATTATCGTCCTCCATAAGAAAAAAAAGGTGATAGCGTGAAACATATACGAAAAATAATAAGAAATATGAAAAAAAAGGATGAAGCAGTTGCTGGTATCGTTGTGGCAGTCATGATCGTTGGACTTGTTCTTGCAGTGGTTTCAATTATTCAAACGATCTATGTTCCAAAATGGATGGAATCACGAGAAGCTGAACATATGGGTGTTGTGGCAGATCAG
>JAPKYG010000107.1 GCA_026394435.1 Methanobacteriota archaeon
AGTCTAACACCATAAGTTTTGAAAGTTCATTGGCATTATGGGGCGTTTGAAAAAGTTCTTCGAGTATCCGTCCGCGATTGACTCCACCGACCGAACCTGCAAGGAGCCACCAGAGGAGTCGTTTCATCGCGTTCATGACAAATACCCTTTCCATGCGAAATCATTGGTGTTCTTAAAAAGGTTTAGAGAAAAAAAAGGTTTCTTACTTACAGAAAGAAATGGATGGTAGAATAACTTACATATCCTATTACTGCACTAATTGGTATCGTAAGAAGCCATGCCCAAACAATGTTCCTGGTAACACCCCATCGTACTGCACTTGCTCGTTTCGCAGATCCGACACCAATGATAGAACCAGTGATTGTATGTGTTGTACTAACGGGAATCCCAGCAAGTGAACAACCGATAATGGTACCAGCTGCCGATGTTTCCGCTGCAAAACCATGAACAGGTCGTAACTTTGCTACTTTTTGTCCGAGGGTTTTTATCACACCCCAGCCTCCAGTTAATGTACCGCATGCAATAGCTGTATGAGCAGATAATATTACCCAGATAGGCACAGTTTCATGCCCTGCGGCTACACCAACAGAAGCGAAATATCCAGTTCCTAGTAGAAGATAAAAAATAATACCCATTGTTTTTTGTGCATCATTAGTTCCGTGACTAAATGAAAAAGCACTTGCAGAAAGTAACTGTAGTTTTCTAAACCACCCATCGACTTTACTTTGTGATTTATGACGAACAATCCAGAGAACTGCAACCATGAAGAAAAAACCAATCACAAGACCAAGAACAGGTGAAACGATCATAAAAAGTATTATTTTCCACAGTCCACTCTGAATAACACCTATTCCTGCTGCGGCGATACCTGCACCAATCAGACCACCGATAAGTGCATGAGAAACAGAGATGGGAAGACCCCAATGTGTAGCGGTTGCAGTCCAAATAATTGCTCCAAGCAGAGCACAAAACACCAGTATTGGCGTTGAAATCCGTGGATCTATAATCCCTGTGCCGATGGTTCGCGCAACAAGAAGTGGTACGCCAAAAGCGGCAACGAAATTAAAAAACGCAGCCAAGCCAACCGCTTGAACTGGTTTGAGCACTCTTGTTGAAACTACGGTGGCTATGGAGTTAGCGGCATCGTTCATACCGTTAAGAAAATCAAAAACAAGAGCTAAGAAAATAAGGAAAATAACGAATGGTGAAAGTGAGAGGATAGCTGTAAGTTCAGACATATATTGCTTCCTTTCTGATGTTACGTATATTTTACAAGGATATCTCCAATAACATCAGCAACATCTTCGCAGCGATCGATTGCTGCTTCTAAATCCTCGTATAATTCCTTAATTTTAATAATCTCAACGGGATCTTTTTTTGTAAAGAGTTCAGCGGTTGCCTTCCTTAACAGCGCGTCTCCTTCATTTTCTAAGGTGTTGACTTCTTTACAGAATCCTCTTATTTGCTTTGCCTCCTTAAAATTCCTCAGCAGATTGATGCCTCCATGAACATTTTGGGTTGTTTTTTGCAGCGTCTGTGCAAATTCAAGCATATAGACTGGAGGTTTTTTTATTCCATAGAGCACTAATCGCTCTGCGACTGCCTCAAGATTATCAAGAATATCATCAAGAGAGCATACTAACTTTGAAATATCTTCTCGGTCAATTGGGGTGATAAAGGTTTTATTTAATTCAGAAAAAATATCGTGGACCATCTTGTCACCGTTATTTTCGATTTGTTTGATTTTTTCTCGTTTTGTATCGATATCTGAATAATGCTGTAGCATGTCAACAAGTGCATCGACGCCAACGAGAACATTTTTACTTTGTTCCTCGATCATATCAAAAAAATGTTTTTCTTGTGGTATTAACCAGGAAAGAATCCCCATATGAATCACGTAACTCCTATCAACTTTTTTTAGTATACCTACCCCGTTTGATGCTTACCTTTAATCGATTATTAGAATATAAAACCCCATGATTTTTCTAACCTTTTTTAAAATTAGAATTTATTGCTCTTCTCCAACGAGATAATTAATGACATTTTCCGAGATATCTTCTGCGTATTCTCCTATCCGCCGAATGCTTTCAATAATATATCCAATTGAGATCGCGACAATACCTTTTTGTTGCAGTGCAAGTGTGTTAATTTCTTCGCAAAGTAATTCAAGTTTTACCAATGATTCGAAAGTTTCATTTGAAGCTTTAATGTCTTTTTTAAAAAATGAACTAATACTTTTATTAAAAATATCAAGAGATAGGGTATTTGCCGTAAGGATCTTACGAATGATTTTTCTATCTAGATTGCTATGAATAAGGGTTGGAGTGTTTTGTGCGATTCTTACTACGTGATCTCCGATCCGTTCGATAATTCTACTGATAAGAAAACAGGTGGAAGCCATCTGTATGGTGATGTTCATTTTATCAGTAAGACTTGCGTTTTGTAAGAGGATATTGTATTGTCGTGCGACAAACCAATGAAGGCGGTCAATATCATTATCTCGTGAGATCACATCTTCAGCTAAGGTCGTATCTTTTGTTTCTAGTGCGCGTATCACATCTTCGTTCATTCCTTTGACAATGATATGCATTCGTTTGATCGTCCGATCAAATGGCATTTCTGTTGGATTATGAAGATCCTTAAGTATGATTGAGGTGTCGGTTTCTTCAATTACTTCAGGTCCAATTGCGAGTTGGGTAAATGATCGAATCACATTTCGTGTTGCAGTCGACATGCGTGAGGGAGAAGTAATTTTAAGAGATGTATATCCTGAGATATAGGCGCCAATTAATAGTTGAAGGAGATAGGTTGGTTTGGGGATTCGACTGACGTCGAATTCTTTTACTTTCGGGAGTTGTTCTTGAGTTATTTTTGGTGTGAGTAATAAGGTACCATCTGATTGAATGTGTATTCCCAACGGATCATTTTTTTTGATGTGAAGAGATTTTATCCATTCTTTTGGTAAGGTGATAATGTAGGAGGACCCTCCCGTGAGTTGTACTCGTCGTATTTCCATTTATGTTCACCAGATAATCAGAAAAAGAATGCCTTCTTAAGACTTTCTATAGAACTATATTGACAAAATATAACTATATATATCACTATAGAATATGTAGGTAAAGTATATATTTTATTTACTCTTTCATTAATTTCGGTGATTAACATAATACAGAAAAAATTGAATAAAAATATTGGAAGCCTCATCATCGGAGTAAGCATTATTGCTCTGCTCTTTACCACCTTATTCAGCGGATGTGTTCAACAACAAGAAGGACTTTCCATCGTGCTTATCGGTAGAGATAGTGCCTCAGGAACACGAGAATTCTTTTGGGAACACGTCATGGGAAAAGAAAACTTTACTGCATCCCTTCAAGAGAAAAACTCAAACGGTGGTATATACCAAACCGTGACACAAACCCCGGGTGCTATAGGGTACGTTGGTCTTGGCTATGTCGACAACGGAGTAAAAGCACTCACGATAAACAACATTACCGCAAACCCAGCAAACGTCCTTTCTGGAACATATCCGATTGCACGAAACCTCTACGTGTTTACCAAGGGAAATGCAACAGGAGCGGCAAAGGAATTTATTACCTTCATTCAAAGCACCGAAGGACAAGCAATCGTCCAAGAAGAAGGATTCGTCCCTATACCGACAACCGAAACGTATAATTCCACGGGAAAAAGTCTCAGCGGAATCCTTAGCATTGGTGGATCAACGACAGTATTTCCGATACTTGAAAAAGCAAAAGAAACATTCATGATATTGTACCAAGGTCTCCAAATAACTGTGAGTTCTACTGGCTCGGGCGCAGGTATCACAGCAGTTGGCGCGGGAACCGTAGACATCGGCATGTCATCTCGTGACCTGAAATCATCAGAAAGTAATTTAGGACTGGTCAAATACACGATCGCAAGTGACGCTATCGTCCTCATCGTCAACCCAGAAAATACCTATGTCGATAACCTCTCGCTTACACAAGTAAAAGCAATTTACATAGGTGAGATTACCAACTGGAACGAATTCAGTTAAACAACTATTTCCCCTGCTAAAAACTTGAAGCAGATCTATGGATTCAGCTTCTTGCAACAAAATAATAGGGGTTGAAAAAAACCAAGGAAGATGTAGGTAAGGAGGATCGGAAACCTCTGCAGAGCGAAAAACAACAACAACCATTCAAAAAATTCTTTCTTTCGAAAAAGAACATCAAGGAAAAAAGCATCAAAACAGTTCTTTTTCTTACTGCCATCTCTGCGATCATCGTAATCTTTTCTATTATTATTTTTTTATTCAAGGATGGATACCCTATTTTTCAAACCGCCGGTCTTTGGGAGTTTCTCTCAGGGACTCGATGGAACCCTACCGGTGAACCGCCATTGTATGGCGCGTTTCCTCTCATCGTAGGAACACTTCTAGTCACACTCGGTGCGATGATTGTCGCTATTCCATTGAGTATCGGGAGCGCGATCTTCATCTCTGAGATAGCGACCCCAAAAATGAAAACAGTGATAAAACCTGCAATTGAACTTCTTGCCGGCATCCCCTCAGTGGTGTATGGTTTCTTCGGTTTAATTGTACTCACAACATGGCTGCGAATATCGTTTAGCCAGCCTTCGGGTGAATCCTGGTTTGCTGGTTCGCTTTTGCTTGGGATTATGGCAATCCCCACAATCACTAGTGTTGCAGAAGATGCGATTAGTTCAGTTCCTCGCGAGTTCAAAGAAGGTTCATTTGCACTTGGGGCGACACGATGGCAGACTATTAGTAAAGTCATTGTTCCCTCAGCCTTGTCGGGGATTACTGCAGGGATTATTCTTGGGATAGGTCGGGCGATTGGTGAAACCATGGCAGTAATGATGGTCTGTGGGAACCCAACCTATGGTCTCATCCCTACATCCATCACCAATGTGTTTGCCCCCATCAAAACACTGACAGCAACCTTAGGCATCGAAATGGGAGAGGTAGCCGCAGGAAGTAATCATTATCACGCGTTATTTGGTGTTGCTCTCCTTCTTCTCATAATCACGCTGGCGGTAAATATTATTGCAACAGTTATTTTAAACCGGTTGAAAGAAAAACAACGATCCCCCTCAAAGAAGAAGACGCGTCTTAGCGTTTCGATCAAACAGCAAATCAGGAAAACATTGGTTTTTACCATCATTATGCTATGTGTACTATTCTTGCTTATTTCCATGGGAATACTTCTTACAGCATGCATTGGTCTTGTTGTAGGAGCCGTGTACTATCTGAGAAAAAAAGTTTCAGCAAAGACCGGTCAGCGGATTGCTTTTATTGCAATCGCGATAGCTATTCTTACCGTGATAGTGATCCTTGGAGTAATCCTTACATATATCATTTCAAACGGTGCAGGAGCACTCAGCTGGGAATTCCTCTCACAGGGGCCGAGCAATCTCGGTAGATCTGGTGGGATCTACCCAGCGATTATCGGCACGTTATATCTGGTTTTAGGAGCAATTGCTATCGCTTTACCCTTAGGCGTTGGTGCAGCTATATATCTTATAGAATACACACGAGGCGGAAGGCTAACTAAAATTATCCGCGCGGGAGCTGATCTGTTAAATGGGACTCCGTCGATAGTGTTTGGTTTGTTTGGGTTTGCATTCTTCGTTCTATATCTAAGGATGGGATTTTCACTGCTCGCCGGTCAAATAACTATAGCATTTATGATCCTACCGACGATTATTAGAACAACGGAAGAGGCGCTAAAGAGTGTTCCGCAGTCATTACGAGAGGGAAGCCTTGCATTGGGGGCGACGAAATGGCAGACTATCAAGAAGGTGGTGCTACCCCCTGCGGCACCAGGGATCCTCACAGGAGCCATCCTTGGCATTGGACGAGCTGCCGGTGAGACCGCTCCGATCATGTTTACCGCGGTGGTGTTCTCAAGCTTCATCCCTCAATCGTTTGTGGAACCAGTCAACGCGTTACCATTCCATTTGTATATACTTGCAACATCAATCCCTAATTCCGCGCGAAATCAAGCAGGGACCGCACTGGTCCTGTTGTTGTTGGTTATTGGTATCTACCTTGTGGCTGTACTAATCCGTAATCATTATCAAAAAACTATGAAATGGTGAAAACAATGGCTAATAAAGTCGTCATTAAAACCGAACAACTCAATCTTTGGTATGGTGAAAAACAAGCATTATATGATATCTCCATGGAAATGTTGTCAAATAAGATCACCGCACTTATTGGTCCTTCCGGATGTGGGAAGTCTACGTTAATCCGATGTTTTAACCGGATGAATGATGTGATCCCTACGTGTAGGATCACCGGTCATGTGTTTTTTGATGACAATGACATCTATGGCCCTGATGCTGACGCGGTTGAGGTTCGCAAAAAAATAGGTATGGTATTTCAAAAGCCAAACCCGTTCCCAAAATCCATTTATGAGAACGTTGCCTATGGTCCACGTGTCTCAGGGGTAAACAACAAGGATAGCCTTGATGATATCGTGGAAAAGAGCCTGCGAGATGCAGCGTTATGGGATGAGGCGAAGGACCGACTCTTTGAATCAGCGATGGGACTCTCTGGTGGACAGCAACAAAGATTATGTATCGCGCGATCACTTTCGATAGAACCAGAGGTTATTCTTATGGATGAACCGTGTTCCGCACTTGACCCAATTGCTACTGCAAAGATTGAGGACCTCATGACGGATTTGAAAAAAAGATATACGGTGATTATTGTTACCCATAATATGCAGCAGGCTGCACGGGTGAGTGATTACGCTGCATATATGTACCTCGGAAAACTTATC
>JAPKYG010000084.1 GCA_026394435.1 Methanobacteriota archaeon
ATCGCACCAGCATGGATCGCATCATACGCCATCTTCAATGCCTCAGCTTCCGGTTGTTTCTTCCCACCAGCAATCACGACCGGTACCGGACAGGACTCAATGACTTTTTCAAAATCCTTCACAAAGTAGGTTTTCACGATATGCGCACCAAGTTCCGCAGCCATCCGAGAAGCAAGACTCATATATCGAGCATCTCGGACCATCTCTTTTCCAACCGCGGTCACCGCAATAACAGGAATGCCATACCGTTCAGCTTCATCGATATATTGCGTCATCCCCAGGATCGTATCACGCTCAAACTCAGCACCAACGAGAATCGAATAGGCAACACCAGACGCATTCAACCGAATCGC
This sequence comes from Methanobacteriota archaeon, assembly GCA_026394435.1. Taxonomy (GTDB): domain Archaea; phylum Thermoplasmatota; class E2; order DHVEG-1; family DHVEG-1; genus SM1-50. The sequence continues at coordinate 354 of JAPKYG010000084.1, forward strand.
ATCTTCGATAGAAACAATGGTGCCCTCATGCAACAGTTCTTTGCCGATAATACTCGTTCCACCAGAAACACGAAGAACAATCGGGATATCACAAGTTGGATTAATGTAGTTTCTCAACGCACCACGAGTAAGCATCAACGTATCAGCAAATGGTAACAACGGATTCACCATTTTATCAAGCTGTTCAAGCCCTGAGGTCGGACCCATGAAATACCCGTGATCAACAGCAAGCATAACTGTGCGACCATCTTTTGGTTTAATGATTTTAGAAAGCCGATTTTTCATACCCCAATCCATACCATTCTGCCTCCATTTCCCCAGTAAATAGAGCAGGATTATATAAACTATTTCTCAGGAGGCTATTCCTATTTTCTGTTGGCAAACCTTTTTTATGTGTTGTGACGTTACCAGTCTGTACTATACGGGAGGCGAACTATGCCAAGTATTGAGAATTTAGAGCCAAAACTTGTATGGAAACATTTTGATGAAATTAGGAAAATCCCACGATGCTCAAAACATGAGGAAAAAATCAGAGAATACATTGTTAATTTTGCTAAGAAACAAGGACTGAAAACAAAGGTCGACGCCGTAGGAAACGTGGTTATCTTAAAACCAGCGACATCCGGCATGCAAAACAAACCCACCGTGATCTTACAAGGTCATATGGACATGGTGTGCGAAAAGAACAGCGACGTGAAATTCGATTTTTCCAAAGACCCCATCCAGCTTAAGGTCAAAGGAGACCTTCTCACCGCTGATGGGACAACCCTTGGTGCAGACAATGGGATCGGCCTTGCAATAAGCCTTGCGATCCTTGAAGATAAGAAGTTACGACACGGACCGATCGAATCATTATACACGGTTGACGAGGAGACCGGACTTACCGGCGCGTTTGCCATGAAATCAGACATGCTCACCGGGAAAATCATGCTCAACCTAGACAGCGAGGATTTTGGTGTACTCACGGTTGGGTGCGCTGGCGGGGGAGATTCAATGATCGAACTTCCAGTAAAAATGCAACAACCGGGTAATGGAGGACGAGAAAACATCGTTATCAAAGTCTCCGGTCTTCGTGGAGGTCACTCTGGAGTTGATATCCATGAACAGCGAGGAAACGCAATAAAACTCCTGACACGCATGCTATGGAAAGTATCACAGAAATACGAATTCTACCTCTTTGATATCAAAGGAGGAGACAAACATAATGCCATACCCCGTGAGGCGTACGCAAAACTTGCCTTAGAAAAGAAAAATAAAAACGCATTTGTCACTGAGTTAAAGACAGACGAAAAAGACATCTACGATGAAATAAAACCGATAGATCCGAATTTCAAAGTCGATGTTGAACTCTGCGAACCATCCAAGATGGTATTAGACAAACCATCCCGGACAAAACTTTTGAATCTCCTGCATGGACTGCCACATGGTGTCCATCAAATGAATTATGATATCAAGACACTTGTCAATACCTCTACGAACCTTGCCACGGTCTCGGTTAAGGAAAATACGGTTGTTATCGGGATGAGTTCCCGAAGTCCGATGAAATCAGCGTTACAAGATATGAGGGATCGCATTAAGGCAATCGCATTACTTTCTGGTGCAAAAGTCTCAGAAGGAACACCATACCCGGGTTGGAAACCGGACCTGCAGTCAAAGATCCTGGGGCTTGCGAAAAAAACCTTTAAAGACATGTTTAAACAAGAACCAAAAATAGAGGCGATCCACGCAGGACTCGAGTGTGGCATCATCGGGGAGAAATTCCCTGGAATAGACATGATCTCCATTGGACCAACCCTAAAAAACCCGCATTCACCAGAGGAACAGCTTCACATCAGTACAGTCGATAAATTCTACAAATATCTCCTAAAAATCCTCGAGTCTGTCTAAGTGAACATCGTGCCGGTCAGTTGTATGTTTTCGATAATTATTCCCGTACTCCATGAATCAGAAATAATTCATACACTACTAGAAAAACTAAAACACATAGAAACGGACGAGGCCTTTGAGATCATTGTTGTTGATGGAAGTCCAACACAAGATACGCTCCAGGTTATCACGGACAAAACAATAATTAAATGTCCGTGCCAACAGGGTCGAGGACATCAAATGAATGCTGGAGCAGCTCGTGCAACAGGCGACATCCTTATCTTTCTTCATGCAGATACCTTTCTTCCATTAAACGCGTTTTCTTTGATACAAACAGTTTTAAAAAACAAGCAGTATGTTGGAGGTGCATTTACCTTACGGATTCAACCGCAGACAGCATTTTTCAGAATGATTGCGGCATACTCCACGCTCCGATCCCAAATAACCCGCGCTCCGTATGGGGATCAAGTCATCTTCCTGCGTAAAACCTATTTTGACGCTATCGGCGGATACCAGGACATCCCGCTGATGGAGGACGTCGAGCTGATGCGCCGAATTAAAAAAAAGAAAGGACAGATTATCATCCTACCGCACCCGGTTATCACCTCCGCCCGGCGATGGGACCATGAAGGATTCATCTATACGTCACTTCGGGATAACATCATCATTTTTTTGTACTGGTGTGGTATGCCTGCAGAAAAACTCGCGATATTCTACCCTTGGGAGAAACAATAACCCTTAATTAAATAAAAGAAGAGAATGTTCTTTCCCATACAAATCGATAAAAAGGGGTATGAAATTCAAAACTCAGAAATCAACATGATGGAAATTCTTGAATCTGAGAAGAAAAACGAGTTTGAACAACATATTTTCGACGTTACCCACAATCGGTTACAGTGCCTTGATCTTCAGATTATTCAGATTAATCTTGGGTTTAAATGTAATCAAACCTGTGAGCATTGTCACGTAAAAGCATCGCCGAGTCGCACAGAGCAGATGAGCTGGGCAACCATGGAAACAATCCTGTCCGTTACCTCGAAATTACCACCGGTCTTCATTGATATCACCGGAGGAGCACCAGAACTCCATCCGCATATCAAAAAATTCCTCCGATGCCTCGTCGAACAGCACCATCGGGTTCAACTCCGAACGAATCTCACTATTTTATTAGAACCTAAATACAAAGACTTTTCGAAATTTTATAAAGAATTAGGGGTGGAATTGGTCGCATCATTACCGTGTTACCTCGAGGAAAATGTACGCCTCCAGCGCGGTGAAGGTGTGTTTGAAAAAAGTATCGAAGCACTCCAATTATTAAATAAAATCGGGTACGGAACAACACAGAAGCTCCCTCTCACGTTAGTGTTTAACCCTCTTGAACCAGTATTGCCACCAGAACAAAAAGCACTTGAAAACGACTTCCGCAAGTATCTCGCAGAGCACTACAACATACAGTTCACGAGACTCCTCACACTGACGAACATGCCGATCGGACGATTCCTCGATGTATTAAAAGATAAAAAACCACAGTATATGACATTATTGAAACAATCATTTAACCCGCAAACCTTGCCTTCATTAATGTGCCGTCACCAAATAAACATCGGGTGGGATGGTACTCTTTATGACTGTGATTTTAACCTCGCTACCTGTCTGCCAGTGACATTAAAAGCACCACGCCATATACAACAATTTGATCAATCAGTGTTATCCACACGAAAGATAATGACCGCGGGTCATTGTTTTGGATGTACCGCCGGTCATGGGTCTTCCTGTGGGGGAGCTCTTGTTTAAAGGGAGGAACTTACTGACGAATTTATGAAAGAGAACAAGCCAAAAAATGAAAAATTAAAAGACTGGTGGAAACCGGTTGTCTTTATCGTTATTATTGTAACACTCTTTATCGTTATGAACGTGTACGGGTTTGGAGAGAAAATCCAGGATTTACAACACTGGATCCGATCATTAGGTCTTTGGGGACCGATAGCGTTCTTTGTTATCTACCTCGGAGCTGTGATTGCAACAATCCCTGGGACGATCTTTGGGGTCATCGCTGGTGCACTATTTGGTTCAGTCATCGGAGTCATCCTTATCAATATCTCATCAACGGTAGGTGCGAGCCTAACGTTTCTTATCGCCCGCTATTTTGCGCGTGATGCAGTTGCTCAATGGCTATCAAAAAATAAAACAATGAAAAGGCTTGACCAACTCACCGAGGATCACGGTATGATTATCGTCGGGTTAACCAGACTGATCCCATTGTTCCCGTTCACGTTACTGAATTACGGCTTTGGTCTGACAAGAGTCTCATTTAAAACCTATGTGTTCTGGTCGTGGCTCTGCATGATTCCTGGTACTATTATCGTTGTTGTCGGTACTGATGTCCTCACGCAGGGAATAACCCAGGGACACGTTTCGTGGGTGTTAGTAGGTATTTTAATCATTACCGCACTCGTTCTTGGACTTATTGCATGGTACGCACGACGACAATTAGAAGAAAAAAGAAAAAACCAAAATGAAATACGAATAAACAAATAATATTTGATGTTCTAAAAAAAGTTGTGAAACTACCATGACTGGACAAACCGTTGAACACAGGAAATCATCGAATACAAGAAAATTAATGACAACCGTTGTCTCTGAATATATCGATCAATGCATCCAATGCCATCATTGCATAGACGTCTGTCCAGTCACAAAAGGTTCGTTTACCATCAATGAACTGAATCAGGCATCAAAAGATGGTCAAGAGGTTCCCACAAAAATTAAAGAGTTCGCATTTAACTGCATGCAATGTGGGAAATGCGTTCCTGTCTGTCCTGTGGACATTCGAAGAGATTATATGGTCCGATACATTAAATTTAAAATGAGGGGCCAAAAACCTTGGAGCTATAAACGGTATCTTTTCATCAAAGGACCGGATCTTGCTGGTATAAAAGGAATCATCCAGAGGCTATATATTGCATTAAAAAAAATAACAACCTGGGATCTTGCATGCTTCATAGAGACTACACCAGTAGAGAAGGCTGAAGTGCTCTTCTATCCAGGCTGTTACATCTACTCAAAAAAGACGGTGCGACAGACGCTGCGATTACTCGATCACATCGGTTGTCCCTATACGGTTCTTGGTGGTGTCACTTCTTGTTGTGGCGCACCACATATGTTACAAGGTGAGTTTGATCAAGCTGACCATTGTCTTGAGTTATTACATGAGAAAATCAAAGCGGTTGACCCTAAGATAGTGATCACTGCATGCGCTGAATGCTACGAGGCTGTCGCTCAGATAAAAACAACCTATCATGAGAAATTTGAGGTGCTCAGTGTTGTTCAATATCTCCAACGAAACAGTGGTAAGTTTCCCAACATAAAAATCCGAGGGAAAATATTGTTGCATGATTCATGTCGATTCTCAAAGGATTCGCCTCAAAGCTCTGCAGCACGTCATACGATCTCTTCGTTCGGTGAACTTATAGAAGCTCCATCTGTGCAGGGGTCATCGTGTTGTTATCAATGGAATCATGGGTGTGACCAAAGCAATACTGCACGTCGTATCGCGTATCTCGCTGAAGTAAAAAACGCTGCACCAACACTCGCCTGTAACTGTCTTACCTGCTATGAAGAGCTGAAAAAACTCCGAACCGGTGTTGAGGTTATTGATGTGCTTCAGCTTTTTACCGAATCACTCGACAATGCACAAGGTAAGGAACGAGGATATTGATGAATAATCAAGATACCTGCGTTCTCTGTTTTGTGAAATATCCTGAGAAAGGACAAGTAAAACTACGGCTCGCCGTTGATCTTGATGATGATGTTGTTGTGGAGCTCTATCGTAATTTCGTGTTGGATGTAGTATCCATACTGAAGAAACTTGATACACAATTCTACCTTTGCTTTTCTCCCTTGAATGCGCAGAAGAAATTTCGAGAGTGGTTGGGGTCATCATATCGCTATGTTCCCCAGGAAGGAAATGATTTAGGGGAGCGGATGAAAAATGGTTTCTGTTATGCGTTTACAGAAGGGTTTCGTCGTGTGATTCTCGTCGGGAGCGATAGTCCAGATCTCCCCGGAGATTTTCTCAGGACTGCAATCGCTGAGTTGCAGACGCACGACATGGTTCTTGGGCCATCTTCTGATGGGGGGTACTATCTCATCGGGTTTCGAGACGATACGTTTTTACCTTCTGTGTTTGACGGGATTTCGTGGAGTAGTTCATCAGTTTTTCAGGAAACTATAGCGAAGGTAAAAAACGCTGGATGTTCCCTGAGTCTGCTCCCAGTATGGAGTGATGTTGATATTATCTCGGATTTGAAAAACCTGGTTCGAAGAAACCGCAATACAGTCTTTAAATCCTCGCATACGATATCGTTTTTACGGCGTAACAAGATTATGATGGATGAAGACGATGGCGAAAAGCCTGAATTGTAAAACAGAAATTCCGTTTCTTATCCAAAAGAGAAACATCTTAGTGTACTCTTTGTATCTTGCAATCGGCAGTGTTTCCTTTTTTATTGCTCTGAATATCCTGAACACGGCATATCAGGGGTTCATCTGGAGTTACACAACGAAATACGTGCTGAACTCACTTGCGATCGCACTCGTACTTCTTATTGCAAGTGCGCTTCTTTTTATGGGTTGTTACCAGATGCTGAAGGGTAAAAAATTCTCTTTTACTCTGGGGGCAATTGGATGCCTCTTGCTTATCGTGTACCCAGGGTATGTCCTTCTTATCGACTCCTATGTTCCATATGCTTTTTACTACATGCTCTTGCTGTGGATACCAGCTCTGATCGTCCTCATGATTGCGGTACTTGTCTGGAAAAAACAAAAATAATTCAGAGCAGTCTGTGCTAGGTTTTCCATTTTTTTAGAACCAAGAATACAACGATGATAAAAACACCGTACCCTGATCCGATCATTAGTAGCGGGTCTCGCTCCTCTACAAGATCGATACGGTTTTCAGAAAAAACATTCCCATGAACAACTGTGTTGTACTCAGGAGGTGGAATATGCAGACCGATACGGTCTCCAAAGATACGATTATCGACTACGTGATTACCCATGGAATCACGGATATTAATCCCAGAAAAATTATTCTGTGACAAGATATTCTCCAGGAGTGTGTTATTATTTGAAAATTCATAGAGGCCGAACCCATTGAACGAGTGGTTACTCACAATGTTCCCCGTAAGAATATTGTCTGATGCCCTGCTAAAATATATACCACAGCGCAGGTTATAGATAATCTCATTTGAAGTAATCGTGTTATTTTTTGTTGATTCAAGGCGCATGCCATAATAGTTTTCGGTGAGAATGTTTCCCGAGACGATGTTCTTATCTGATTTGACGTACACGCCTGCTTCGGGGAATGTTCTCCCACTATGCATGATGGTAAAACCAGAAAGAGTACTATTACCCGCACCTAAGCTTACGACGTACTCTTCGTTGTCACCATCAATAATCGTATTGTCTTTATTATCCCCAATGAGATGAACAGGTGTTGTGACCACGATGTGCTCATGATATGTTCCTGGAAAAACAATGACAGTACCACCAGTGGTGACATTATCAAGAGCAGCCTGAATCCTTGTATAGTTGCCTGGTCCACTCCCTCCTACATAGAGAGTTGGTTTGGTAATTTTCTCACAGGTTCCATTTGAGAAAAAAAAAGAAAAAATACATAAGATTACAAGGATTCCAAGCCCAAGATTACTTGTTTTTTTCATACGTCTAAGTGCACGGTATCAGGAGTGAGGACTAATAGTTTGTGGAACGCATAAGTTTTTAGTACATAATTTGTTTTACTGGTTGACTTTGAGGTGTAAGCATGATGAAAACAACTATTATTTTGCATAGCGAATCTCTTGGAAGAGGAAGCGATGAATTAGGAAAAACAATGACAGGATCGTTTCTACGAAAGCTCTGGGCTTCCGACAAAAAACCAGATACTATTATTTTTTACAACTCAGCGGTGCACCTGCTTACCGACAAATCATCGGTGTTAGACTCCGTATCTGGGCTTTCCAAGGCAGGGGTTGATCTTGTCGCATGCCAAACCTGTATCGGATATTATGAAATCGAAAAGAAGATTGTCGTCGGTCGAATCGTCGAAATGCAGGAAATCGTATCGATTTTAATGAAATCTGATAAGGTGATTACTCCTTAAGGAACTCTCTTTTCAAGCAAAAGGAATATGAAGGGGTTTGCTATCTGAAAATAAAGACAACAAGAAACGTTACAAGAAGACACGCGGGTATGATCTAGTGGTTAGGAAATGAGAAATAACCCCTAAAAAAGCGACGAGGAGCTCAACGGTATTTTCGACGGATTTACTAAAACCCTTCTTTTTTCTTTTTTTAATTTTAATACTATCGTCGGGGTTAGCATTTGTTCTCTCCTGTTAGTGTGTACGTTTAGGACCCGATTTTTAACAGGAGTGTACGTTCAACATTTTTCACTAAAAGCTTTCTTTATTTTTTTCTTTTTAGGAGATTAAACTATGCAAAAAGAATCAGTATATGCTTGCATGACAAATGCTGAAAAAGAAGTTGCTACTTTATTAAAAAATCTGGGAATCCAATGGTCTTTTGAACAACCTGTTTTTGTCTGGGATGAAAATAAGAGACCTCGAGTATGGGCATCAAATTTCTATCTGATAAATTTTTGAATATACGTAAAGGTTTGTGGTTCTGAAAAATTTGATTATGACTACAGAGGAAGAATATTTCAGAAGAGTTAGAGAACCTGCTCAGACATGAGCTGTGTCTCTGCTGGAACTAAACAAATACTGGGATTTTTCTTACGTTAGTATTTTATACAAGTAAATGATACATTACTTATGTAATTCGTATGCATTACAAATACCGTCTAAAGAACAAGACGATGGATATGGAATAGAAAAAAAATTTAAACTGTAAAATATACAAATTTTCCAAGGTTGGATGGGATTGCCTAGGTTAATTAGATCAAATTCTGCAGTATCTGAGGTGATGGGTACTATTCTCTTATTAATGATTAATGTTGGATTGTTTTCAGTTGTTGCTATCTCAGTGTATAATTTATTACCATTTAATCCAGCACCCTCAGCCGATATTATCTGTCAGGTCAATGGCGACAATATCATTCTTACTCATCAGGGTGGAGATGCATTGAGTTTGGATACAAAGATTGGTTTTTCCAACAATACAGGGACAAAATACATAGTAGTAGGAGATTATTTGGATGAGAAATCGAAAGAAGATGGAAAATGGAGTGTAGGAGAAAAAATAGTTTATTCAAACTTTAATTTATTAGAAAATCAAATTCGCGTGATGGTCATTGATCCATCGAGTAATTCGTTTATACTATCAGCGACAGTCCCAATGGTTAACTCAATCACTGTTACAACATTAGATGCTACAGGCATTACCATGAATTCAGCGAATTTGTTGATGAATTATGATTTACGAACCCAATCAGGGTCAGTAAGATTTACCTATTGTCCAAATGACGGACCTTGGACAAATACCTCATGGATTTCACCGTCAGGATCTGGGTCTTATAATATTATTATTAATAGTCTATCTCCTGTGAAGCTGTATTATTTTAAAGCTCAACTTCTTTATAATTCAACGATAATCGAAGGAGAACAGAAATCATATACAACTTTAGCAATCGCTAACAATCCACCAACTGTTACAACACCTGATCCAACAAATGGATCGACTGGTATATCAATTACGACTGCTTTACTGAGCATCACGATACAAGATCCTGAAGGAGACCTTTTTAACTGGACCATCACTACAACACCAAACATCGGAAGTAACACCGGAACAACTACCAGCAACGGAACCAAAACATGCACCATCGCCGGACTT
>JAPKYG010000038.1 GCA_026394435.1 Methanobacteriota archaeon
GATACTTTTCTCTTTCTTTTTCGAGAGGAACTTATTTCGGGATACTACGATCGTGATTTGTTTTCCATAGTGGGCAGGCTTTACCAAAAGCCAACTTTTTTTATAATATCTTCTACAGCTTTGTCAAAGGTTTACATCAAAGATGTCTCTTTTGAAAACATCTATGAATCTGATATTCCCGTGAGGATTGGAGATTTATTAGGCAATCGCTTTGAGATAATAGTACGGAATATCGAGAGAGCAATAGTACCAGAACAAATCAAGAGGTTGTCATCCCCTATTGAAGCTTGGGGCGGGTTCCCGAATTTTTATGGGATACAACGATTTGGTGTTATTCGACCGATTACCCATCTCGTAGGAAAACATATTGTCCAGAGCGATTTCGAAAAAGCAGCCATGATGTATGTCGCCCATCCGATGATTGGGGAAAACGAGGTGACATATTCATTACGGGAAGAACTTGAAAAAACACGGGATTACACGAAAGCTTTCCATTCGTATCCTGATGCATTGAATTTTGAAAAAGCGATGCTGAATAAATTAATCCAGAATCCAAATGATTTTATTGGCGCGTTCAAAGAGCTCCCAAAGAATCTTCTTATGATGTTTGTGAATGCGTACGAATCTGTTCTGTTCAATAAGATGCTCAGTGAACGTATCCGACGAAAAATCCCGATTCATCATGCCATTGTTGGTGATATCATCTGTCCTGTGAGAAAGAACGTTGTCACCAATGATATCATTCCAGTCAGAGAAACAAACCTCGACAAAGTCAACAAACAAATATCCAAAAAAAAAGCGGTCGTGAGCGGTCTGTTGATCGGGTGCGATACGGTTTTTGCAGAAGGTGAAATGGGGGAGATAGAACATGCCGTTATCGAGTCAGAAAAAATTGACCCGCGCGACTTTATCATCCCTGAGATCCCCTTTCTTTCCTCCTCTGGATCGAGACGTGCATTGCTTGCTTTGGTGCCTTGTCTTGAGTGGACGTTGCATATCGATGAATTGCATGAAGAAAATCAGGCTCTTACCCTCCGTTTTGAGTTGCAAAAAGGATGTTACGCGACCTCTCTTTTACGAGAGATCATGAAATCAAATGGCCCGAAGAATTATTAGAGGAGCATTCGAAGGGAAACGGTTTTAACGGCGTTGTGCCATTACCTGACGACTTTAACGGAAATCACCTTAGTTTGGTGCATAAAAATGATTCAATCTCCACAACAGAAATACAATCCAAAGGAAGTCGAAGAAAAGATACAAAAATTCTGGCGAGAAAACGACATTTTCAAGAAATCGATTGAGCAGCGAAAAGGATGTTCACCGTACGTGTTTTTGGAAGGACCGCCCACCGCGAACGGGCTTCCTCATCCTGGTCATGTTCTGACGCGAGTCATGAAGGATTTAATTCTTCGGTACGAAACTATGAATGGACATTATATCCTGCGAAAAGCAGGATGGGACACCCATGGGTTACCTGTCGAAATTGAAGTGGAAAAAAAACTCGGTCTTGAGGATAAACAAGCCATAGAAACATATGGCGTCGATAAATTCAACGAAGAATGTAAGAAAAGCGTATTCCGGTATGAACATGCATGGGTAGAAATGACCCATCGTATCGCGTTCTGGCTTGATATGGACGACCCATATATCACGTTGAAGAACGAGTATATTGAATCGGTCTGGTGGTCACTTCAGCAGGCATGGAATAAGAAGTTACTGTATCGGGGCTATAAGGTTCTCCCGTATTGTCCTCGCTGTGGCACCGCGCTCTCAACACATGAAATTTCTCAGGGGTATAAAGTCGTTGAGGATCCCTCGATCTTTGTCAAATTCAAACTGAAGAATGAAGAAGGATATTTCCTGGCGTGGACGACAACGCCCTGGACGTTAATTTCGAATGTCGCACTCGCGGTTCATCCGAAGGAACCATATGTGAAAATACGGTCGAACGGAGAAGAGCTGATTCTTGCAGAGCAACGAGCAGCGGTCCTGTTAAAAGGCCAGGAATATGAGGTGCTTAATCGTTTCACCGGAAAAGAACTGGAACGTAAGGAATACATTCCCCTCTTTCCGTATGCCACGCCAGATAAGAAAGCATGGTACGTTGTGGTGGCTGATTTTGTTACCATGGAAGACGGTACCGGCATCGTTCATATTGCACCCGCATTTGGTGAAGATGATTACAACATAGGACGTGCCTATGATCTGCCTGTTGTTCAACTCGTGAAGCTTGACGGTACTTTCCCTGAAGAAGTAACGCTCTGGCGTGGACAGTTTGTGAAAGATGCGGACCCAAGTATCATCCAATATCTTGAGGAACGTGGATTGCTCGCTGGTACAAAGAAACATTCGCATGAGTACCCGTTCTGCTGGCGATGCGACTCACCGCTGCTGTATTATGCGATGGAGTCCTGGTTTATCGCGATGTCAAAAGTCCAAGAATCGCTGGTGAAAAACAATAATCAGATCGCCTGGTATCCGCAGCATTTGCAGCAAGGACGGTTTGGTGATTTCATCCGTGAGGTAAAGGACTGGGCGCTCTCACGGAATCGATACTGGGGGACACCCTTGCCGATATGGACCTGTACCGACAATAAATGTCATCATGTAGTCTGTTTTGGGATCGTGCAAGAACTCCGTGACTTAAGCAAGTCTTTTCATGAGAAGTACGATTTGCATAAACCGTTTGTCGACGAGCTTGTAGTACAATGCCCAAAATGTCAAGCACGCATGATACGAGAAAAAGAAGTAATCGACTGCTGGTACGACTCGGGCTCGTCCTTTTTCGCCCAATGGCATTACCCCTTTGAAAACAAGGAACTCTTCAAAGAAAACTTCCCCATTGATTTCATCAGCGAAGCACTGGATCAG
>JAPKYG010000134.1 GCA_026394435.1 Methanobacteriota archaeon
GGAGATTCTTTTGGAGATAAGTTATTTATAAGACCATGGATTTACGGTTGTAATCATCCTAGGGTGAAACGTATGCGGAAACGAGCACAATTTAAAATGCCGATGCAATCAGAAACAGCTCCAACTCCACAACCAGTAGGCGTAGCAAACGCCCCGGAACGAAAGCGATTTCGATTCAAGAAAAACTGGTGGATCGGAGTCTCATTGATAGCAATTTTCTTCTTAGTTTTGTTTATGAACTCTTATTTCAACATCGTATCAAACGTGAATATGAACCCATCAGGAACAACCATGACCGATACGTTCTATTTATCTGGTCCTGACCCGTACTATAACATGCGACTCGTTGATAATACCGTGCAGACCGGGCGTTTTCCCTTCTTCTCTTCCAACGATCCCCTGCTCGCCTATCCATTTGGGAAATCAGGAGGGCGTGCTCCGTTACTCGTCATGTCTGCGATCGGTTTCAGTAAACTCCTTGTCCCCTTTATGAGTGAAGCAGATGCAATCGGGTATGCAATGCAGTTAATCCCTGCGTTATTTGGTGCGTTGCTCGTCTTCCCCGTGTATTTCATTGGGAAAATCTTATTCGGGAAGAAAGCCGGACTCGTCGCCGCCCTTCTCATCGCAATCATACCTATTCATATTAGCTCAGGACATGGCTCCGCGTATGGTCTGTTTGACCACGACTCGTTCAACCTGCTCTTATATTTCCTCACCTTCCTCTTTTTAATTAAAAGCATCAAGGAAAAAGATACGAAACGCTCAATTCTCTACGCACTCCTCGCAGGTATCCCACTTGCAGCTCTCTCCATGGTTTGGGTAGAAGCACAATTCCTCTACACCGTTATCACTATTTATGCAATTGTGCAACTTATAATAGATATTTTCACCAATAAAGTTGAAGAGCGATTTGTCATGAGCATCGCCATCGCGTTGTTCACTGGGTTTTTTGTTTCATGGCCTGTCTCCTTCGCAGGTGGTGTCCTCTTAGATCTCCCCTTCTATTTGGCACTTGGTGTAGCAGTCTTTGGTGGCGTCTGCATCCTCTTCAAACGAAAACGAATACCCTGGGTCATTTCATATCCGATAATTGCAGGTATTGCAGCAGCAGCAGCAGCATTTCTTTATATCGTTTATTTCTATCCTAAAACATTCTCAATGTTTTCTCCCTTAACAGCAATCTCGAATATCCTCTACGGTGCAGGAATTTATGGGTCGAAGGTATCGCTTACCATCGCGGAGGCAGGTACTTATAATATGAGTCGAACCGTGATGTCGTTCGGCCCTGCGTTATACTGGCTTGCCTGGGCTGGTTTTGCTTTCCTTATCTACCAATATGTGAAACAGAAAGGACGACGAGATTACCTCTTCATCCTTTCATTATTCGTAATCAACATCTGGTTGACATCAACCGCTGGTCGTTTCCTTAACGACATAGTACCCCTCATCGCCATTCTATCAGGGTGGATTATTTGGTTTTTGGTTAGCAAAATTGACTACAAACAAATGGCACGAAACATAAGGAACGCAGGCGGCGGTATCCGAGGCGTACGAAAAGGTGTGAAAATCTACCACATCTTCGGGGTTCTCTTTGTTGCTTTCCTTATTCTCATCCCTAACGGGTACCTCGCACTCGATGCAGCGGTACCATCAGCCGCATCAAAAAATGGTACGAGTAATTTGAAATATGATTTCTTCGGGAAAAATTCTTCCTCTGCATTCGGCTCTAGCTCTTACAAAGAGCAATACTGGGTCGCTGCGTATTCTTGGTTAAACAAGCAAGACACAAATATCGCAGATCCATCAAAACGACCTGGTTTTATCTCCTGGTGGGACTACGGGTTCTATGAAGTAGCAGTTGGAGCGCATCCGACTGTTGCCGATAACTTCCAAGATGGAATTCCGCCTGCCGCTAATTTCCATACCGCAAAAAGCGAAAAACAAGGGATCGCAGTCTGGATCGTCCGATTATTAGAAGGAAATCGAAAAGACAACAACGAGATGGCCTTCTCTGATTCAGTCATTACTGCACTTCAGAAACATCTTGGGAATAACAATACAACTAAAATAACTTCATGGATGATCAATCCAGCACTATCTCCTTCGCAGAAGAAACCAATCGGAGCAGAATATGATGTTAATCTGAGCAAGACCCTGCTCGTGGGAGCGCAATATCCTGAAAACGCTTATTATCACGATATCGTACAACTCCTGAACGATACCTTAACCGATGAACAAATCACCTGGTTATACCATGATATCCAGCAAGCCACTGGCTACAGCATTCGGTACTACGGGGTAGAAGGATATGACGAACAGATTTTCAACATCTTCGCATTCCTCGGCGATAAAAGCAACGTCTTAACCGCACTTCGAACCGCAGGAAAACAGTTCCAAAACCCCGAGGACGACTTCATCCAAGTCATATACACAGGTTATACGGTAAACACAGATAGAACCAAAGGTCCTGACGGTCAATGGACAGCAAAAGAACTCAACGAAATGCCCAAGGAGCAGCGAGATTATATCGCTGTCACAGGAACTACAACTGTTAACAAACAAGATTATTTCAACACCATGTTCTATCGAACCTACATTGGTACCCCCCCGCAACAAGATCAGAGCGGAGTCTATCAAACACCGCAGCAACAAGTCCCATGCTATGCTATGAGACATTTCATCCCGGTCTATGTTTCACCCTTCCCCTACTACGGGCAAGGCAGAAGCGCAGTGGTCATCGCGAAGTACTATGAAGGCGCGTTCTTCAACGGTTCCATCAGCTGCAATAACACGCCACTTCCCTATGTAACGGTCGCAATTCTTGATGATTACGGGCTCCCACACGATAACATGGCGACTGATGCAAACGGTAGTTTTAACCTCCTTGCACCTGGTGGCAATATCACTCTGCTTTTCACCTACGCCAATGATGTTTTTCTGAAAAGTATTACGTTTAACAACACCAATAGTACGTTATATTCTCCGGTGACGGACGCAGAAGCCATGCGTCTCAACGGTTCGAGATATTCACGCAATTTCAATATCAATGTGAGCCTTTCAACCCTAGAAGGTTTTGTCTATCAGGATAATAACAACAACGGTTCCTACGAACCTGCTAACGACACACCGTTACCAGGCATAACCATCGAATTAAACGATTATTATTTCGGAAGGCCAATCCAACCGGTGACAACAGACGTACAAGGATACTACATCTTCCATAATTTATACCCAAGTAAATATAATATTTCTGCATTCGAAAATGAATACACTCTCCTTAACAGAGAACCTATCAATGTTGAACCTGGCAATAACTCGTACAACATCTCAAAACCAAAATTAGCTGAAGTCAAAGGAGTTGTCTACAATGACACCAATAGTGATAAGAAATATACGACAGGTGAACAAGCCAGTGGCGTGAACATTGAACTGACCTATACCAAACTAGACGGCACTCAAGTGCACAACGATACCACAATCACAGATGCAACCGGGACCTATTCATTTTCATCATTAATACCTGGAATGTATACCGTAAATGCGACCAAGCTCAATATGACAACAGAACATCTCGATTACTTAACCACGCAGACCGTGACCCTTACCGCAAACAAGACATCTTGGGTAAATATCTCCCTTACCTATGCTCCAGTCATTACCAGCGGGTACACAACATATAATGGTGCAAACATCGGCGGTATTCCAATCACCTTTGCTCCAGACAAATCAGTAAAAAACAACACTGCAATAACACAAATTTCTGCGACATCTGATGCTCAGGGACTCTACGTAGCTAAACTCACACCAGGAACATACAATGTTACCGTCAAAAAAACAGATGCAGCAACGACGGTATACACCTTTACAGACAAACTGGTTGTGTCCATCGGAGAAGGAACTGCATCTTACAACATCGCCGTTACCAAAGTATCTATTACTGTCAGCGGAAGTACAAAATACAATGGTGTAGGGAAAGCAAACATGACCATTCTCTTCTCAAAGGATTTAGGAATTCCGAACAATCCTGCAGTAACAAAAAGCGTGAAAACCGATAGGAACGGAAATTACACCACCGAACTGACACCAGGCTCCTATAACGCAAGTGTTGAAGAACTTGTCAATGAAAGCGGTCAAAATATAACATATACCGGCACCGGACAAATCACACTCAATATTGGTGATACGCCAAGAGCCCTGAATATTCTCCTGACACGAGAACAGACACCATAAAAAAGGGAGAGGGTTTTTTCTCCCTCACCAAATTTTATTTAATGCGTTTCCTTATACTTTCTACCATGTTGAGCCTTGTTGAAGGGACAAAAGCTGTTCAGTTCGCACGACAGATAATCCAAGAATATGTCAAACATGAGAAGAATTCATCATCAAATCTTGGAAAATCTTTTCATCAAAAACAAGGGGTTTTTGTCACCCTTCACACCTTCCCGGATCACGAGTTACGAGGATGTATCGGTATCCCCCTACCGGTTATGCCATTGCAAGAAGCGATTATCGAATCAGCTCAATCAGTCACTAGAGACCCTAGATTTCCACCATTGGCAGAAACGGAACTTGATACGATCATTGTAGAAGTCACCGTGCTTACAAAACCAGAACTCATTAAAGTAGCACAACCTCAAGACTATCCTGCACACATAGACATTGGACGAGACGGGTTAATTGTTGAACAAAGCTTTTTCAAAGGATTGTTACTTCCTCAGGTGCCTGTTGAACAAGAATGGGATAAAGAAGAGTACCTCTCGCACACCTGCATGAAAGCGGGATTGCCCCCTGATGCGTGGTTTGAAAAAACCACAAAAATCTCGAAATTTCAGGGGCAGATCTTTACCGAAACAAAACCACATGGGCCAATAAAGGAGACACACCTTAATGGATCTCACAATTGAGGGAAAACTCTTTCATAACGGAACATTCGAGCAAGGCTGCCTTGGCATCGAACAAGGAAAAATCATCGCAATAAAAAAAAGCATCAAAACAGACAATTATATCAACGTCGGCAACAACCTCATCCTCCCAGCCGGCATCGACCTCCATGTTCATTTCCGTGACCCTGGTTTTACCCACAAGGAAGATTTCTCAACAGGCTCACAGGCAGCAGCATTCGGAGGTATCTCCTGTGTCTTTGACATGCCGAACACCCAGCCTCAAACCACAAGCAAACAGACACTCAAAGAAAAGACACAAGTTGCTTCAGAAAAAAGCTATGTGGATTTCGGGCTTTATGCAGCGGTGAGTGATGAGAACATCGGGCGACTCGCAGAAATTTCCCCTTTTTGCAGTGGTTTTAAAATCTTCTTAGGAGGCAGTACCCATTCTCTCCAACTTAGCACACAAAATCTTCGAGTTGCATTGCTTGAAACCAATCGAACAAAGAAAATAACACTGATTCATGCTGAAGACGAGCACTGTCTTAAAACACATGAAGATAGGGAAAACAATCTTGTTGATCATCTTCGATGTCGATCCGCGGAATGCGAGGAAACCGCTATCAGATCCATCATCAACAACTCCCTTGGTCTTTCTTCACCGATTCATATCTGCCATCTTTCTTCCTGTGAAGGGTTTGAGATGCTCCGAACAAAACCAAACCACGTAACCGTTGGGGTCACCCCTCATCATCTTTTCTTTGATGTGCATACCCTTAGCACGAAACAGACGTTATATAAAGTAAATCCACCGATCCGATCAAGTTTTGATCGCGATACACTCTGGTACGGCGTGAACAACAAGCTCATTGATATCTTTGAATCAGATCACGCGCCACACACTGGAGAAGAAAAAAACGTTGCGTTTGGCGATGCTCCGTCAGGACTGCCCGGAGTTGAAACCATGTATCCTCTCTTGCTTACCGCTATGAAAAAAGAGCAAATCAACCTTAGCACTCTCTTAACTCTGCTCTGTGAAAGACCTGCGCAGCTCCTGAACCTCCCCAAAGGAAAAATCGAGGTTGGGCGAGATGCTGATTTCATTATTGTTGATTTGAAAAAAACAGAAACGATTACCGCCGAGAAGCTTCATTCGAAATGCGGATGGACACCGTACGAAGGATTCCCTGCGATTTTCCCCTCCACGATTTTCATCAGAGGAGAAAAAGTTATAGACGACCATCAGATGTTCGTGAAACAAGGATTTGGCAAGTTCGTTGGAGTATAATACATGCTTGACTTTTTACCGCAATGGTTTCAAATCTTTTTTTTCTCCATGGTGCCCTGGTTTGAAGCACGGTATGTGATACCATTTTCGATGCTGCAATATGGATGGGAGTGGTGGCAGGCGTTCCCTCTTGCTATTGCAGGAAATATGTTACCAATCCCTTTTATCCTTCTTTTTTTTCGCTACGTTGAAAAATTCCTTCGGAAATTTACATTTTGGGCAAAGATTATGGATTGGTTGTTTGCACGAACACGAAAGAAAGCAGATAGTAGAATCAGAAAGTATCAGTATCTTGGCTTATTTGCATTTGTTGCATTACCTGTTCCCTTCACTGGTGCATGGACAGGTGCATTGATCGCGTATCTTTTTGATTTAAAACTCTCCAAATCTCTGCTCGCTATCTTCATTGGACTAATCCTTGCTGCTGTGATTATGATTATACTCACCCTCTACATCAGTTGGATGCTCACCTATCTTGGTATCAACATCAAGGGATAACACATGGACGAAAAACTAAAACATCTTGCTCATCAGATTGTAGAAAAAATCAGCAAAGAAGTAAAAAAGGAAGCGAGGAATAATTTCTATAAACTTGGGAAGACCATTGGCCTTGGGGCTGATGGGACACCCACCTCCTATATTGATAAAGTCGCTGAGGATGCTGCACTCAAACTATTAAAAAAATCTGAGATGAAGATAAATTTACTCAGTGAAGAGATAGGGTTTGTTGATTTTGGTGGGAAGTACGTGTTCGTGTTAGACCCGGTGGATGGAACACGGAACGCTTATCGGGGCATCCCGTTCTACTCCGTCTCCTTAGCAATAGGTACAACGAAGATCAGTGATATCGAATATGGTATTGTGAAAAACATCCCAACGGGCGATGTGTTCACCGCAGAGAAACATCATGGTGCGTTTCTCAACAACACACCAATCCGGGTCTGTGAGGTGCCTTCTCCTGAGATGCTTTCATCGATTTCCCTGGGGAAGAACCATACATCAAGAGCCGGTTCTTTATCAAAAAAAGGTAACGTTCGATCATTGGGTTCAGCATCCCTTGAGATGTGCATGGTCGCAATCGGCGCCCTTGATTACTATTTCGTGGGAAAGGACATTATTCGAGTCATTGATATCGCCGCGTCCACCCTGATTGTTCGGGAGGCAGGGGGTTTTGTCAAAACCATCTCCGGCGACGACCTGGATATGGAGTTTAATTTAGTGGAGAGAACCAGTGTTCTTGCCGCATGTTCAGAGAAGTTAATCTGTGACCTTCTCCCTAAGGCATAAAACATAAATACATCCGGTGTTCTTTAACCCCTAATGACTATCGCAGATACGATTGTAGAACTAACACGGAAAAAAAGACTTCATTTCGCGCTCCTTGACCCTGATAAACAAAAACCAAGTATTGCTGGGCACATTGCACAGACAGTTTCTGACGCAGGAAGTAGTGCGATCATGGTTGGTGGATCTACCCTCCTGTCGCAGAAACAGGTAGATGAAACCGTTCAAGCCATTAAAAAAAATTCAGATCTCCCTGTCATCCTGTTTCCCTCTGGCGCGAAATTCCTGAGTAAATACGCTGATGCGGTCTTCTTCATGAGTCTCCTCAACTCAAATAATCTGGATTACGTGATCAGGGAGCATGTCAAAGGAGCGCCATTTGTCAAATACTCAGGGCTTGAGCCGATTTCCATGGGATATGTGATTGTAGAACCAGGAATGACTGCTGGTCGTGTCGGAGAAGCTGAGTTAATCAAAAGAGACGATCCTCAAACCGCGGTGGGATATGCCCTTGCCGCAGAATACCTTGGCATGAAGTTTTTCTATATTGAGGCTGGCTCTGGTGCTCCAACACCGGTTCCAAATGAGATGATCCAGGCGGTGAAGAAAAACACCTCTATCCCTGTCATCGTCGGTGGTGGTATCAGAGATTCCAAGACAGCCAAAGAAAAAGTACATGCAGGAGCAGACATCATCATTACTGGTACTGCGATAGAAAAAGACAAGCATTTTAAAACAACACTCACCGATATTGTTAACGCTATAGAAGGCGTGTAAGATATGAAATATTTTGTTAGCATCGGGGGAGCATCGGGCAGTATTTATGGAATCCGATTACAACAAGAGTTAAACAAAGCGGGACATGAGGTACATCTTGTTATCTCTGAAGCAGCAAAAAAGATCATCGAACACGAGACCAAGTATAGCTATAATAGTATTAAAGAAAAAGCAGCCGTCGTCTACGATAACGATGATTTATATACCGGTCCCGCAAGCGGCTCATTCCCTCTCGATGGCATGATTGTTATTCCGTGTAGCATGAAAACACTCTCTGCGATCGCCAATGGATACGGAGATACGCTGACGTCACGAGCAGCGAGCTGTTGTTTAAAGGAAGGAAGAAAACTTATCCTGGTTCTTCGCGAAACACCATTTGATCTACCCGGGATAAAAAATATGCTGGCTGCAAAAGAAAGCGGAGCGATCATCTTACCTGCGATGCCTGCATTTTATCATCAACCAAAAAATATTGAAGAGTTAGTTGATTTTATTGTTGGGAAAGTATTTGATCAACTTGACCTCCAACATTCTCTGTTCAAACGATGGAAATAATGGATGGTGTGAACGATGGAAATTACCGCATGTCCGAATTGTGGAAGTAAAAATATCGGTATTGGGACACTCGGGGACGGTATAATATCTGGATTATCCTCGTGGAAAGAAGTATGTAAGGACTGCGGGTACCAAGGAGCGTCTCTTATCTTTGATTCCGAGACTGAATATAAGAAATTCATAGACGCGCTTTCTAATGCAAAAAAACAAACCGTAGAGCGAAAAGAAGAAATCAAAGAAGAAAACGCAGAAGAATCTGTTGAACTGACAGAAGAAAAGAAGGAGGTATTAGAATTTTTAGACGAAACAGAAGATACTCCTGAAAGTCCTAAAAAGAAAAACTATTTTTTGGAATTTGTCCTGGCAGTAGTTCTCTCCATTATGTTTTTTATTACTCTGCTGGGCAGTAGTTACTTCGGAGTCAATAATGTTCTTTTCTCAGATAATGATCTCTTTACAATCGTACTCTATGTAATTGGTAGTTTTGTGGGTGTGTTGATTTTTTTCTTTCTCCTGATCGTGCTCGTCGAAATGATATACCGAAATGTACGAGTGGAAAAAAATAATTAACTGTCCAATTGATCATCACAACGATGCTTTCAGTCGTGTTATGAAAACGTATTACCCTTCACACAGTTGTATAAAATTCTTAAAGATATGTTCTCCGTATTCAGTGTGCTCCACTTCTGGATGAAACTGCAGGCCATAAAATTGTTTTTTCTTTTGTTTCATCGCCTGGATCTTACAATTTTCACTTTCTGCAATTCTAACAAAATCCTTGGGCAAAACAGTCACCTCGTCGTTGTGCGATTCCCACACAATCGACTTTTTTAACACACCTTCAAATAATGCATCATCATCTTTAATTAACGTCATTTCAACCTGCCCAAACTCCGGTATCTTCGATGGTTTCACTTCACCACCGAAAAAACGAGCCATGAATTGATGCCCAGCGCATATCCCAAGGATCGGAAAGTTCGCCTTCTCTAAATACTCAGCGCAGTTCCCTAAGCTGCCATCAAGCCCTATTCGTGGTGCCCCACCGGAGAGAACCAGCCCTTGTATTTTCTCTTTTTGTAAATCCTTAAAAAGTGTCGTGTTCGGTACGATGTTTGTCTGAACCTCAAGGTCTCGTAGGGTACGCCATTCGCGATGCGTCCATTGCCCGCCGTTATCAATTACATAGATTCGCACCATAGATTTATTCCCACTCAACAGTCCCCGGAGGTTTATTCGTCACATCGTAGACAATGCGGTTTACTTTCTCCTTCATCGTATTCGTTATTTTCGTAGAAATCGTATCAAGCACCTCATGAGGAATCGTACTATAATGACAGGTCATCGCATCGATACTTTGCACCGCACGGATCGCGATTGTATTCCCATAGGCTCGTTTATCACCATGAACTCCAACGGTTTTTATCGGTATAAGTACCGCAAAATACTGCCAAGGGCATTCCATGAGTCCTTGTTCAGATGCACGCTCGATTTCCTTTTCAACAATATCACATGCTTCTCGTACAAGTTCGGTGCGTTCTGGTGTTGGCTCACCGATGATCCGAATTGCGAGCCCTGGACCAGGAAACGGCTGTCGTTCTGAAACCTTCAAATGGAGAACGCGGGCAACTTTCCGCACCTCATCTTTATACAAATCACGGAGTGGCTCAGCTAGTTTCAACTTCATATCCTTGGGCAATCCACCGACATTATGATGCGATTTAATGGTATCACGCAAACCCCCACCAGATTCAATCCAGTCAGGCGCAATAGTCCCCTGCACTAGGCAATCGACTTTTTCTTCCCTTGCAACTTTTTCAAATATTCTGATGAACTTTTCCCCGATTATCTTTCGTTTCTTCTCAGGGTCTTCCACACCTTTCAAAGCAGCATAATACTCTTTACTTGCATCAACGAAACGATAGTTAAACGACAGATCTTCCATCATCTGTTTAACTTGTTCAGGCTCATTCTTCCGCATATACCCCGTGTTCACATGTACGGCAATCAAACGGTCACCAATCGCTTTATTCACTAATGCCGCACACACAGTACTATCAACACCACCGGAGAATGCAATAAGTGCTTTTTTCTGAATATCTTTCTGAAGATTTGGAATTGTTTTTTCGATGAATTTCTCCGCGTTAAACATCTGATAAACCTCTATTTCGACAGTGCCTTCTCCCGCATCTTTTTCCGGTAATTCTCCAATTTCTTTGTTAATTTTTTATCACTCACTGCAAGGATTTCAACAGCAAGCAACGCTGCGTTCTCGCCCCGGTCAAGACCCACTGCTCCCACAGGAATCCCTGGAGGCATTTGAATGATAGAAAGAATCGCATCAAGATTCACCTTTCCACTCACCGGCACACCAAGTACTGGTTTAATGGTATGAGCAGCAATAGTCCCTGGTAAAGCTGCAGAAAGCCCAGCAATCCCAATAAACACATCAGCATTGCTTTTCTCTACGAGCTTTTTAAGTACATCCGGTGTTCGATGCGCAGATGCAACCTTGATATTGTAATCAACTCCAAATTCCTCAAAAATTGTTTTTGCTTTCTCAGCAACCGGCATATCAGAAGACGACCCCATGATTATTTGGATTTTCATAGTCTCACATCAGGAAATACCATGACCATATAAATAGTTTCAACCTACCTTTTTTTACTAGCGTAAACTAATTATATCTAATCTTTATGTTGACTTTTCAAGCTAGGACCAACCATGAAGCTCATCATTTGTGAAAAAAACATTGCGGCGAGTAGAATCGCGTACATTCTTTCCGGGGGAAAAACAAAAAGCACGTATCTCGGAAAAATACCGGTGTACGATTTCACAAAAGACAATGAACCATGGAGCGTCATCGGATTAAAAGGGCACATCATCAACCTGGATTACCCCAGTGATTTTAACCAATGGAACAAGATCGCTCCTCACGAACTGATTAACGTAGAGCCCTTAAAAAACGTTAGTGAAAAAGGGATCGCCTTAGCGTTAAAAACCCTAGTTGAAAATACCCCCTCCCTGATTGTTGCGACTGATTTTGACCGAGAAGGGGAACTCATCGGTGTCGAAGTTGTCAACCTTCTGAAAAGCTACAACCAAAACATTACACAAATAAAACGGGCCAGATACAGCGCTATTACCCCTTTTGAGATTAACACCGCATTTGACAACCTGACCGAGGTGGACTATAACCTTTCCAGTGCTGGTGAAGCACGACAATTCATTGATTTGGTATGGGGGGCGGTACTCACGCGATTTATTTCCTTGACGTCTCGTCGACTTGGGCGAGATTTCCTTTCGATCGGACGGGTACAATCACCAACCCTTGCTTTACTTGTCGAACGAGAAAAAGAGATCAAAAACTTTGTACCAAAACCATATTGGCAGATTATCGCTCGACTCAAAAAAGACAAACCCTTGGATACCAATCATGAACACGGCATATTCCGAGAAGAACACCTCGCTCAAGAGATCTATACGAAAATCAAGGAAAGCAAAGAAGCATTGGTAAAGGAAGTAAAGAAAATC
>JAPKYG010000078.1 GCA_026394435.1 Methanobacteriota archaeon
GTGGTAAAAAGATGGACTTTGTCTGGTCTGGGAAGGGTGAACCACCCCCCAGGTTGAAATTTGGTGAGAGAATAGGTGATTGGAACTACATCTCAGCTAGCGTAAGCCGTCAGTAATTTCCCCGAAGGGGGTTTGTTCTCATCTTTATTGCAGATAACATCTACCACATATCTCAGTTTCAGATAGTTTTTACAAATATCTTCAAAGTCTTTAGCAATCTGAGGTGTTGGACAAATAAATTCAGCGAGATATTTATAGGAAAGAACAGCGAGCGATAAACCCACACCACGTTTCCCAAGCGTTATAATCATGTCCAAGGCATCTTCGAGGTTATCGAAGGGGACGAACACTGCTTCTTCATCATCAAAAACAGGATATAGTTTTACTGTTGTTTCAGTGATGATATATGATGGACTCAGCGATATGTTCGTAAATCCATGTTCAGTCGTATATGGGTTTGATATTTCCATATCACGATGATTTTTAATATCTCCGTCGTTATCCACGAGTTCGAGATCAATAAAATTATCTGCAAAACAACCATAGGTATTCCCCCAAGTAGTGATAACTCCGGTTGTTGCAATATTAGCACAGACATGAGCCCCTGCTTCTGCAACATTTGCCCTTAATTTTTGCTTATATGCTGCTTTTTGCAGTTCAAAGGAAGTTATTCCAGCACCTAAGGTTGCGGTGCTACTTTCAGGATGAATTTCAAGCTTGTTGAGTCTTAAGAGATCGATGACAATACCGTGTTCCAAGCTCGTGGCATTTGAGAGTATTGTTGGTGTAGCTACTGATAAAGCTGTTCCACCACTTCGTGGCAGAAAAGGGATGTTATGTTTATTTGCGTATTTTATAATCTTTGATACTTGCTCGGTGTTTTCTGGCATGACGATATAGAAATTTAATTCTACATCTGGAGGAATAATTGATCTCACATAGGAAGAAATAATAATGGGATCATTGGTCGCCCATTTCTCCCCAACAATTTCACGGAGTCCTCGGAGAATATCATCCTCAGGAATACTTTGGAAGTTCTCCTTATCTAAATTATCGACATATTCCTTCAATGCCCGGGCGACTTTCTCTGGTCTCAATTACGTGGCAAAATTACACTGCTTATCACAGATACCGCAAAGAGTACAGGAATGTGCAATCTCAATTAGTTTATCTGTAGGTTTAATTCGACCTTCGTTCAAATGTTTCACAAGTTCCATACGTCCCTGTGGCCAATATGCTAAAAAACCATGTTTTTTTCCTGAAGGACATAAACCTGTGCCAAGAAAATCGATTCTACACATACCACAATGGGTGCCTTTCTCAGCTATCTTGACTGCATATTCTAAACTTGTTTTTTTCATAGGTATAACTTTCTTAGTTGTCATTTTATCCCCCAAGTTACAACTGATAATAAATTTTGATGTGGCGACCCTTATTAAATGTTTTCACTCTCATACAATCATCTAGATATTTGAAAAAAGAACGAAATAAATTCCGTGGGATTACGGTCAATTCCTGAACTGGTAACTCAGTGTTTCAATAGTCCTTTTTAGGTTTTATTTCAATAGATTTTGAAGGAACTGCAATAGATTGTGAAGGAACATTGCGAGTAACGACATCATCTGCATACTCTTGCTTGTCGGCATGGTAATCGGCAGTGGATCGGACCATGCGCTCTCAACCCCAGAGATATCTTTGGCTTTCACTTTAATTCTATAAATCCCTTTTGCACTCCAGGATTTCTGAGCGCTTACCTGAGCTCCTGAGGCGAACGGTCCGAGCCATTCACTTTGTGTGTCATCACCCCAGTCCCATAGGTAGTACACCTGATTCCCATCTGGATCAGTTGTATTAGTTGTATAGGTATATTCGACAGTTACGTTACCACTTACTTGACCTGATGGTTTAACTGGTTTATTGGGTGCCTCATTTTCCAACGTTACCGTAACGTGGATGATCGGACTATACCACCAGGTCTGTCCAAAGATTTTTTCGGTGCCATCACTTCCTTCAAGTTCTTCATAGTAGGAATCGTTTGTCCTTTCCTTGACAAGTCTCAAGTATGGATTATTTCTATATACATCAGGACGTAGAACATTTGCATAGATCTGATCAACTTGGGATTTTGCAACAAAATAGTATTCGCCAGGTGTAGAGGAAGTGATATTCTCCATATACGTAATTCTTTGTGTTTGTCCGTTGTTTGCATTGTCCCATCCTGTTCCTCCATAGTAATCCCCTTCGTGTTCATTATAATCGGTTGTAAAATATTCTGGGTTATTGATTGGGTCTGGATTTTTACCCCATTGGATAAAAGTATGATCTACAACGAGACTGCCATTTACCTGCCAAATTAGAGGTATTGTTCTGTCAGGAAGAATATTAGAATTGTTATCAATAGTTCCTTGTTGCCATAAAACAGAAGGTTGAGCTAGATCAGTTTGATGCAAAATGACACGACGTATCTCTGCACCATATCTAGGTGTAGTATCATTTCCAAATGTTGATTCAGCGGGATTTTTTGTACCTGACATTTCAGGGGAAAGCCACAGGATGCCAGCACCCGGGTAATTTCCAACCACCCATGGGTCTTCCACCGGGTTTTTAACAACATCAGCACCATAAGCCCATTGACCAATTCCTCCTTCTACTGCATATCCTACTGTATCCGGAATAGTACCAATACTACGTTTGTCAAGGTTTCCTCCATAACCGCCGATATAGTTACCTAATCTAAGACTTGATGCATCAAAGAAGAAGAAATCAGGAGGAGCATACTCATAAGAATATCCTGTAATTGGACTTATTCCATTTATGCTACTATGAGTAGAACCCCATGGATATAGTAACATTCTCGCACCACCATGGAAATCACACCCTACTCGTATCGTATGGTTATCAACAAATGCACGAAGTGTTTTTCCATTTACACTTCCCCAAATACCACCCGTTGGCCGTCCAGGGCCATCCATATCTGCTTCTCTGTTAAGATCCCACCCATTACCGTCTTCACGGCGGGGTCCATGGTCAAATCCATACGGATTATGTGAAACTTCAAGATAGATTTCCCTATTATCTACAAGCCACCTTAACCAATCCTTTGAGTAGTCCTGGCAAGGTTCATCAGTAAATGCCATACGCATAAGCCAATCAGTAAACCAAAACATTCCAACTGTTCCAACAGTTTCATCACCATGCGGGCCGCCAAGGAAAAGAACTTCTGGTTTGTGTAAACCTAGTGTTTCGTTAGTTATTCTTACGTAATATAGATCGTACCCACCAGTTGCTTTACCTGTATCATACAATTCGTTTGCTTTGAATACCTCAATATAACCAGGATAAAGGGTTTCAAGAGCTTGGTACCAGCTAACGAGCTGTGCATAGGTTGCTGGTTTGTTATACCGATTCGGGCCGATGATCCCTGAATCATCTATTTCTTGGTTGGTTTGCGTATTGGTGTTTTGCTTCTGCATTTCATGTGAATATGCAGAAACCGGTTGGATGGTGGTAAGCAGTGTTATACATACAATTCCAATGATTATTACGTTTAATAGGTGTTTCTTCATTGTATCCCCCTGTGTTAATATAGACCCTTCTGATATAAAACTTTCTATTATGAAAAGTCCTAAAAAGTTTTTTTAGGTAATTTCGGTTTTTTTCATCTTAATAATTTCAGCTTGCCGCTTCGAATATTCCTGAATGAGACGACTCAAAGAAACCTCGCCAATCAGTCGTTCATTTTCATCAACAACTGGGAGTTGTTTGATTTTATGTTGTTTCATCTTCGCTATTACGTCGATTATTTTTTCGTTTAGGTCTGCGGTGATTGGTCGTTTGGACATAATCTCCTCAGCTGTCGTTGCAAGCCCGTATTGAAATGATTGAAGTGTAGGTTTATCAAAAGATTGCAGAGGAGTATAGGGGGGTGCAAAAAGCTGGATTGTATCAGTCTCAGTAATAACCCCAAGAACATGTAATGTGGTACTATTGTCAACTACCCAGACATGATTTTTTTTACCCAACAGTAAGAAAACTTGTTCAATAGCATCTATTTTTTCTACATAGGGGATCTTTGCGTTGATGGGCTCTAAAAGGTCTTTTACTTTGAGTTCATATAACTCGGTAATCACTGAATGTTTATCACTCATTTCGTTCAGTATTATTAATCATGAGAAGGTTATATAAAATCTCTTAGAGTCGATTTTTCCATGATTTTAAATACCAAGAATCGATACCCATCTCCATAGGTTTACTGTTAAGGGATGCATGGGATGTTACTGGAAATTACTCTCGCGATTATTTTTGCAAAAATCTTCAATGTTCTCTTTGAAAAGATGAAACAACCAGGGGTCATCGGAGAAATAATCGCAGGCATCGTTCTTGGCCCAGTACTCATCGGATCTCTTTCAGGTACATCACTTAGTCTCTTTGGGACATCGTTTTTTAAGTTCAACCTGGATTTAACATCCCCTGAATTTAAAGAAATTGCTTTCATTGGTGTGATTTTCCTCCTATTTACCGCTGGATTAGAAATAAATATGAGTGAATTGAAGAAAACCAAACGAACCGGTTTTTTTGTCGGCATCTTTGGAATAGTTATACCTTTCATCCTTGGATATATCGTTGGACTTCTTTTCAATATGGATACATTACAATGTGCTGTAATAGGAACTATTTTCTTAGCAACATCAACGACCATGGCAATACGGATCCTATCCGATATGGATTTGCTCGCAACACGCGTTGGGTTAGCTCTGTATACGGTCCTTGTTATCAATGATGTTATTGCCATGATTATTTTCGCATTGGTCTTTAGCAGAGGGAACTCTTTTATTGTTCTCTTACAAGTCGCCTTTTTCTTCTTATTTACCATCGGAATAGGATTTTTTATCATCGCTTATACAAAAAAGAAAAAAGTAACAAGAAAAGCACCAATGCTCATTCTTACCATGGGACTTGTTATTTGCTTTATTTTTGCATCGTTAGCTGA
>JAPKYG010000064.1 GCA_026394435.1 Methanobacteriota archaeon
CGATTTTAATTTTTGATGAGTCTGCTGGTGGAGAAATGAACATGCTATCATCGATATAGAATTTCTTCGGCATCGTCATCTTTGGGTATTTGATACCGATTTTTTCTAAGTCACGTGGGTCAGTGATTTTTCCGGTGATTACTGATGCGGCAGCCGTCTCAGGGCTCACGAGGTACACTTGTGCATCTTTGGTTCCTGACCTGCCGAGAAAGTTACGATTGCTGGTTCGTAGTGAAATCGCACCGGTTTTAGGTGATTGGCTGTTCCCGATGCAGAACCCGCAGGCTGATTCAGCGAGTCGCGCACCTGCACCGAGCAGATACGCAAGGCCGCCATCTCGCGTAATATTTTCTAGTACTTGTTTTGACCCAGGTGCGACAACGAAACTGACGTTCGGGTGTACTTTCTTATCTTTCAGAATATGTGCAACCGTCATCATATCTGTATAAGAGGAGTTGGTACAGCTTCCGATACAGACTTGATCAACATCGAGACCTTCGATGTCCCGGATTTTCTTAATGTTCCCCGGGCTATGGGGTGTTGCAGCAAGTGGTTCAAGATCACTGAGGTTAATATCAACAACGTGATCGTACGTCGCATCGTCGTCTGCTTTAAGCTCAACCCAGTCTTTTTCTCTGCCTTGTGCTTTGAGGAATTGTCTGGTGATTTCATCGCTGGGAAAAATCGAGGTAGTGACTCCACATTCCGCACCCATGTTTGTAATGGTTGCGCGATCGGGAACGGAGAGTGTTTTGACTCCGTCGCCTCCATATTCGAAAATGCAGCCGACGTTTCCTTTTGTGGAAAAGATTTCTAGGACTTTTAGAATAACATCTTTTGCAGCAACCCATGGTCGGAGTTTTCCGGTGAGATTAATCTTGATGACTTTAGGGTAGGTGAGGTAAAATGGTCCGCCTGCCATAGCGACTGCGACATCAAGTCCTCCTGCACCTATTGCGATCATTCCAATACCACCGCCGGTGGGTGTATGCGAGTCTGATCCGAGGAGTGTTTTCCCTGGTTTTCCGAATCGTTCGAGATGGACTTGATGGCAGATTCCGTTCCCTGCACGTGAGTAGACGATGCCGTATTTTACGGCGACGCTGTGGAGGTATTTGTGGTCATCTGCGTTTTCAAACCCGATTTGTACTGTGTTGTGGTCGACGTAGCTGACGGAGAGCTCTGTTTTTACTTTTGGAACATTCATTGCCTCGAATTGGAGGTACGCCATGGTTCCGGTGGCATCTTGGGTGAGTGTTTGGTCGATTTTGATGCCGACTTCTTTTCCTTTTTCGGGTTTTCCTTCGATAATGTGGGTAGTTAGTATTTTTTCAGTGATTGTCTTTCCCATAATCAAACCTCTCGTGGTAACTATCGGTGCGGGAATAGGAACTGATTTAATAAACTTTTTGTAGTGATTTCCTCGCATAGACAATTCAAAGGCATAGATATCATATTTTAGAGTATTATTTTTAATATTATGAGCATATTGCTAAAATAGTAAAATATTTTTGGTAATATGAGAAAATTATTTATGGGTGTTTTCCATTCTGGGACTGTGAATCAACCAATTCTTACCAAGAACGAGAAGAAAGTACTGAACGGGATTTGCAGGTATCCCAACATAACCGACAGTGAACTATCTGACGTATTACAGGTGAAACTCTCAACACTCACCTCAATCAAACGGCGACTCGCTGTACAAGGATATTACCGAAGCCTTATTTTTCCCCTCCTTAACCGACTTGGTTGTGAGCTCCTTGCAGTCATCTACATGCAATTCAACCCGGTCATCCCACTAAAGGAACGAGTGGAAACAACCAAACGAACCATTGAAGTCTTTGATGAAATCTTCTTTTCAGTCGGAGAAGAAGAAAAAGGATTCTCGATTAGTCTGTCCCAGAACTACACGAACATCGGACGTATCAATGAGATACGAACAGAAACATTTGGTAAACTAGGGCTCCTGGAAAAAGAATATCCTCACGAGGTGATCTTTCCATTTGAAACGAGCCATATTCACAAGTTCTTTGACTTCTCTTCCGTTCTTCAGAAATTATTCGAGCTAGATGACATACAAAAAATCTCGACGACATCGGATCTCTTTCGCAATGTTACCACGATAGAATTAACAGCCAAAGAAAAAAAAGTGTACAGTGCGCTCGTGGAACATCCAACTGCTACCACGCAACAAATCGGTAATCTCGTGGGTCTGTCACGACATACGGTTGCCCGCATGAAAAAACAATTCTTCGAAGACGGATTGCTACAGGTTCTCATTTTGCCAAATCTCAAGACCTTAGGCGTGGATATCCTCACGTTTTATCACATCAGTTTTAATCCAAATAAGGCACCTAGTGCACATGATCTTTCCCTATTGAATTCTCCATCAACCGTATTTTTTGCGAGCAGGAAATTTGAAGCTGTTCTTCTCTCAGCTTATCCGACCTACCAGGATTATAAGGAAGATGAAATGAATAAAATCAGGTTCTTAAAAGAAAATAATTTATTCTCTCATCCGCCTTTTATCAGCACCTATATGTTTGAGCGTATGGAACTTATCAAAGAGTTTGATTTCGCACCACTTGTCCGCAAGATTCTTGGGAGTGGTTCATAAGCATTTAAAAAGGAGAAAAATAAAAAAAAGATATGAAAAACTTCTTATACTACAACTCTGTTGCGGCACATCCCTAATACCGGATAGGGAACGGCTTTGAGGATCATCGTTCCGAGGGTCTTTTTAAGCTACAGACATTAGATATATATAATAATATGAATAAATAGATAAAGAAACCGGGAGAGGTTAAACATGACTGACGAAAACATATCTGTCCTGATGGACGAAAAACGGGTTTTTAAACCAACAAAAGAATTTGTGAATAGCACGAATGTGAAGCAGTGGATGGACAAACACAACATAAAAACAATCGACGACCTGTACAAAAAAGCTGA
>JAPKYG010000149.1 GCA_026394435.1 Methanobacteriota archaeon
AAAAATAAAATGAACGGAAAAAAGAAGCCACACGAAATGAGATGGGGAAAAAACCAATAACTCCCTCTACGATTCCATCCTACTGATCTTTGCAAACCCTGAAAAAAGAACCTAAAATTATTAAATGAAAGCACTGCTCAATAGATATAAAATCAACAAATGTGTTAACATATACGAGTTCAAGTCTCCCTCCCCTCGCTTATAATTATCACGGTTGTTTAGCAGAAGAAAAATTCAATTTTTACTGGTAAATTGACGCTCAAATCCCGACGGGGACGCCTCTTCAAAGTTTTACCAGGAAAAATTAAAAAAGAGAGGTTAATATTACATAAATATACAATATTTTATAGATGGGGGCTTTATAGTATTAGCGTATAATCCCGACGGGAGCACATTTTTACTTTTTCTCCTGTAAAAAACTGACTAACATGAAATTTTCTCCTGAAAGATTTTTCATGGGGGCATTCAACCCTTTTAGAACTAATTTTTACCTAATTTTTTTAAAATATTTTAGACTCTTATTTTACTTAACGATCAGTTAATATACAATATTGATGGAAAAACTTTTACAATAAATCAGTATACACACGACATCGAATTAAAAAAAAATGGGGACATAACCTATGCAGAAATATGGATTATATATCGATGGTAAGTGGGTAAAATCTGTAAATGATAAAACGTTCGAGACTACAAATCCTGCAACAGGTGAAGTCCTTGCTTCGTTTCCACAGGGAACAAAAGATGATGTTCTAAAGGCTATAGCTGCCGCTGAAAAAGCATTCCCTGGATGGAAAAAATATCCTGCCCCAAAACGAGGGGAAATCATTCTTAACACTGCAACAATTATGCGAGAAAAGAAAGACGAACTTGGGGAAACCGTTACAAAAGAAATGGGGAAAATCATCGCTGAAGGAAAAGGCGATGTTCAGGAATCTATTGATTTTCTTGAATACATAGCAGGGGAAGGAAGACGACTGTTGGGTGAGACAACACCCTCTGAATTACAAAATAAGTTTTGTATGACTGTTCGGCAACCCATCGGTATTGTCGGTTGTATCACACCTTGGAATTTTCCTACGGCGATACCGTGTTGGAAGCTCGGTGCTGCACTGATTTCAGGAAATACCGTACTTTTTAAACCAGCATCGTTAACTCCACTTTGTGCTGCAAAACTCGTGGAGATATTTCATGAAGCAGGTCTGCCTGCGGGTGTCCTGAACTTTATCACGGGTCCAGCAAATACTGTTGGTTACGAGATTGTGGAAAACCCGAAAGTAAAAGCAATTTCCTTTACTGGAGGTGTCTCTGCAGGAATAGACGTCTATACACGGGCGGCAAAACTCCTAAAACCAGTAGAAGTAGAACTCGGTGGGAAAAATCCTCAAATCATCATGGATGATGCAAATATCGATTTAGCGATCGAAGGAGTCCTCTTTGGTGCATTTGGCAGCCAAGGTCAACGATGCACAGCAACAAGCAGATTGCTCATCCATGAAAAAGTGTATAAAGAAGTAATGGAAAAATTAGTAATGAGAACTAACACTCTGAAAATAGGCAACCCATTAGATCCAAAGGTAAATGTTGGTCCAGTCGCAAGTGAGGAGCAGTTGAAAACAGTATTGAAATATATTGATATCGGTATTAAAGAAGGAGCCAAACTGCGCTGTGGTGGTAAGAAACTTACGGGTAGAATCTATGAGAAAGGATTTTTTGTTCAACCAGCTATTTTTGAAGCAAAACATGGAATGAGAATTACAAAAGAAGAAATCTTTGGCCCAGTCTTAAGCGTGATGAAAGTAAAGAATTACGAGGAAGCAATCAAGATTGCCAATGATGTCGAATACGGACTTTCCTCATCGATTTACACAAAAAATATTAATCTTGCCTTTAGAGCTATTGAGGACTTTGAAACAGGTATCACTTACATTAATGCTCCAACCATTGGTGCCGAGGTTCATCTCCCCTTCGGGGGTATTAAAAACACAGGGAATGGTGGAAGAGAAGCAGGGACAACAGCAATCGATGAGTTCACCGAGATCAAAACGGTGTTTATCGATTACAGCAACAAACTACAAAAGGCTCAAATTGAAGAATTAAGCGAAAATATGTAATTACTCGCTATAATCTTCAGAAAATTAATTAAGGTACCATTGATTTATAATAAAATATATCTGATTTTATAGATGGGGGCATTGAACCTTTTTCATTAGGAAAAGGAATTTGCTACTGAATATTTACATAGTGCGATGTGTCGTATCAACTTTTTTTTATGACCGTAAGTGAAACTTCTTAGGATTCTCAGAAGTCACAACATATACATCTATTGATCCCGATTCTCTCAGGATGTGGTCCATGATATCATCTTTGAATAATCGTTTATACCAAGGATGCCATGTTTTTCCCACAACAATCTTTCCGATTCTATTTTCCCGCGCGTAATCAAGGATTGTATGCGCTACAATTTCACCTTTAAGTCTCACGGCTTTTGCTCCAAGTGACCTGGCAAGGTCCATGTTGTCATTCAGACGTTGTGATTCTTCAATCGTTCGTGTGCTTTCATTATCCTTCGAAGACTCGACAGAGATCACATCCCAATCGGTATTAAGCTCTCCTGCTAATCGCGCACCTTTCCGAATTAACGAACATGCATTTTTAGAATTCGAACTAATGGTCACTAATACACGCTCCTTTGGAACCTCACCACGAGATTCCTCAGACAGAGTGGCTTCTCTTTTTGCGGCTTTTGCACCTACACTCTTTGCTACTTCGCGCAAGGAGAGTTCGCGCAGCGCAGTGAGCTTTCGCAATTGGAAGAAATTATGAAGCGCCGTTGCAATTCTTTCTCGCGGGTAAATCTTACCTTCTTCAAGTCTGGTTAAAAGTTCATCAACAGGAAGATCTACATCAACGATTTCGTCAGCGAGTGTATCAAGGAATCTATCAGGAACCGTCTCAGTTACTCTTACTTTCGTTGTCCGTGCAATGTCGTCATTAAGGCTGTCAATATGCTGGACGTTCATGGTAGTCATAACGTTGATACCCATCGCCAGACATTCTTCAACATCCTGCCATCGTTTCGCATTATGACCACCGGGCGCATTCGTATGTGCGAGTTCATCGATGAGAACTAACTCAGGGAGACGTACAAGTACTGCATCCATGTCCATATCAAGGAGCTCATGTCCTTTGTGGTTTACTTTTCTTGGTGGGATTTGTACGAGTCCTTCGAGGAGTTTTTCCGTATCTTTTCGGTCGTGGGTGTCAACGATACCTACGACAACATCAACGCCTTTCTGTTTTAATTGGTGTGCCTCCTGGAGCATTCGATAGGTTTTACCAACACCTGGCGCAAAACCGAGGAATATTTTCAGATTTCCTCGTCCTTCCCGCCGAATAAGATCGAGAAATGACTCAGGACGAGGACGCGTATCTTTTTTTATTTCACGCATAATGTACCGCTCAATAGGTCTTGAAAGATATAGTCGCTCAACACTATATTAATCATATGTTTGAATCAATACTCTATCATGCTAATCCGACAGTAGTGATGAGAATATCAATTAATTTAATCCCGATAAATGGTACGATCAGTCCACCAACCCCGTAGATTAAGGCGTTTCGTCGAAGGATACTCGATGCTCCGGCAGGACGATATGCCACACCTTTCAATGCAAGAGGGATAAGGAGGATGATGATAATGGCATTAAAAATAACTGCGCTGAGCACCGCACTTTCAGGGCTGTGAAGACGCATAATATTCAGGGCATGGAAAATTGGTAACGCAGGGAACATCGCCGGGATGATAGCAAAATATTTCGATACATCATTCGCGATACTAAACGTCGTCAAAGCACCTCTTGTAACAAGAAGTTGTTTCCCGGTTTCAATAACATCAATAAGCTTGGTTGGTGAGGAATCAAGATCCACCATGTTACCAGCCTCCCTCGCTGCATCAGTTCCGCTATTCATAGCGAGCCCCACATCCGCTTGAGCAAGAGCAGGAGCATCATTGGTTCCATCACCAATCATTGCAACCAGCTGACCTTTCGCCTGTTCCTTCCGTATGTACCCGAGTTTATCTTCTGGTTTTGCTTCAGCGATAAACTCATCCACCCCTGCTTCATCTGCGATGGTTTTTGCGGTAATTGGATTATCACCAGTAATCATTACCGTCCGTATTCCAACTCGTTTCAGAATACGTAACCGATCTGCGATCCCTGGTTTAACGATATCCTTGAGATGAATGACTCCAATAATACGTTCATTGTCTGAGACCATAAGGGGAGTACCGCCTTCTTGAGCTATGTGGATGACCGCCTCATTGACCTTTTCTGGTACCGAGCCCCCTAAGCTATGAATGTATTTCGTCACCGCTTCAGGTGCGCCTTTGCGAATCTTCCTATCAAGAAGGTCGACCCCACTCATCCGCGTATCCGCGCTGAAATCAATAGGCTTCCCGTCAGATACCTCCTTTTGTGCAGCTCCCTGAGCACAAGCTAATTCAACAATACTCCGACCTTCAGGGGTACAATCTGACAGAGAACTCAATAAACACATATCCCGAATCTCTGCAGTACTGATTCCTGGTGCAGGGATGAACTCAACTGCTTGTCGGTTTCCCAGGGTAATTGTTCCCGTTTTATCAAGAAGGATTACGTCAATATCTCCAGCAGCTTCAACCGCACGACCACTTTTTGCTACGACATTTCTGGCAAGTAAACGATCCATCCCCGCAATACCGATAGCACTCAGAAGTGCTCCTATCGTTGTTGGAATAAGACAGACAAGAAGCGAGATAAGAACAACGGTACTTACTTCTGTTTCCGTGTACGATGCAAACGCGACAAGAGTAACGACAACAACCATATACAGAAGAGTAAGTCCTAAAATGAGAATTGTCAGTGCGATTTCATTGGGAGTTTTTTGTCTCTCAGCACTTTCAACTAAATCGACCATTCGATCCATGAATGATTCACCAGGATCAACAGATACTTTGACTCGGATACAATCACTAAGAACACGTGTACCACCAGTCACCCCGCTTCTATCACCACCACTCTCTCGTATCACAGGAGCACTTTCACCAGTAATGGCACTTTCATCGATGCTTGCAACACCTTCAACTACTGTACCGTCAGCCGGGATGAAATCTCCCGCGGTGACCAGGATTATATCCCCTTTGCGAAGATCTGTTGCTTTCACTATTTTGATTTCTCCGTTTTTATCAAGAAGTTTAGCTTGAGTATCTACTTTCATTTGTCGGAGACTTTCCGCTTGAGCCTTCCCTCGCCCCTCAGCCATCGCTTCTGCAACATTCGCAAATATTACCGTAAACCACAACCAAATAGCTATCTGAATGGGAAATAACAAAACATGACCAGTAAATAGATTAAATAAAGACACCAACGAAACAAGGATTGCACCGACTTCAACGACGAACATGACAGGATTGCGCAGTTGAATTCGAGGATTCAGTCGTATCATTGATTGTTTCAAAGAGAACGAGATTATTTTTTTATCAAGAAGTGGCCTCGTACGGGCGGTTCTGCGAATTTCTTTTTGATCTTGCGTCAGCGTATTTCTGTTATTACCCTCGTTTTTTGTCATATCAATAAACCCCCGCATAAGAAGAGATGTCCTCCAGACAATAACAGCTGTTCGAGGATCGGACCAAGAACTAAAATCGGGAGAAAGGAGAGACCAGCGACAATGATGACGACCCCGATGAGAAACGCCACAAAGGTGGCGTTATCGGTCGGCAGCGTTCCTGCTGTTGGTGGATAAATGTACTTCTCTGCGAAACTACCCGCGATGGCAAGCATGGGAACGATGATGAAAAACCTCCCGATGAACATCGCAAG
>JAPKYG010000123.1 GCA_026394435.1 Methanobacteriota archaeon
GGGTATGCCCTTATGACGCCACTTGTGTTTTTCTTACTAGCACAAAATGCCTTTGCATCAGCAATAAAACAAGAGATACAATGGGCTGGACGAACCTATAAAAAACCAAAAAATTAACAAAACTACAATATATTTTTCCCAGTTTATTCGTGTTCAAATCTTTTCATCTGAACGTTATTTTTACAGAAAATTTTTAAAACAATTATTTATGTGAGGTTTACATGCGTACGACAAGAATCTCGGCCATATTCCTTTTCTTCTTAGTTTGCTCGCTCGTCTTTTCAGCGATAAACACTACAGCACAAGAAGAGCACCTTGTAAATGATAACACCACAATCAACGTTGGAATCTATGTTATCTCCATAGGGAACTTTGAGTTCACGAAAGGAACATACGTTCTTGATTTTTATTTGATGTTTCAGTGGGAGAACCAAAACATCTCACCAATGGGTTTTGAATTCATGAACGGTCGGGCGACCTCGAAAGAAAAAATCTATGATGTACGAACCAACAGCACATCCGAAGTGTGGTACCGTGTTCAAGCAAGCCTGTTCATCACCCCGGAATTCAACAAATATCCCTTTGATTCTCAAGATTTAAAGATCATCGTAGAGGATTCAACATTCAACATCTCCACAGTAACGTATTCACCGATGACAGACGTACTGGGTGTTGACGGGCAGTTCCGAATCGCAGGGTGGACGATCCAATCATATAACACGAATGTCTCCATCCATGAGTATCCCTGGGGTGAAGAATATTCCCAACTCACCTACACCATTAAACTAGAACGAGATGCTGGGCTAACCGCAGCAAAACTATTACTGCCACCTATCATCTTCTGCATTGTCTCTGGGCTTTCGTTCTTCTTTAAAGCAGATAAAATCACTCATAGACTTGGTCTTGGAACAAGTATGCTGATCTCCGCGGTGATGTTCCATCTCAGTCAAACCTCAGCTCTGCCTCCACTACCCTCATTCATTCTTATTGATAAAATCATGATCGCGGTCTATGCATTCCTCGCATCATCGCTCTTTGCGACCACACTCATCTATATCGATGATGAATACTGGAAAGACGTGGATTACACAAAAACCGTAAACAGAACTGGTGGAGCCTTGACAATAATTCTGCCATTTCTTATATTTGGATTGCTCTATTTCTTCTAACACCAATGCAAGAGATGATTTTTTATTTCCTACAGTATAAAAAGACTCGCTGCCATGAGAGCCATTCCTAAGATAAATCCAAGAATAACGGTATGACTATGACCATAGCGATGTGCCATCGGAAGTAGCTCATCTATGGAGATGTACACCATGATTCCTGCGACAAATGCTAGCAACGAAGAAAGTAGAGCGGGAGATAAAAACGGCAGAAGGATAACAAATCCAATCACTGCACCAACAGGCTCTGCTAAACCAGCTAAAAACGAGTATCGGAATGCCTTCTTTCTATCACCGGTGGCATAAAAAATCGGCACAGAAACCGAAATACCCTCAGGGATATTATGGATCGCTATCGCAAGGGCTATAATTACTCCGAGTCGTACATCACTCAGCGTCGTTCCAAATGTAGACAGTCCCTCAGGAAAGTTATGAATCGCGATAGCCAGTGCCGTAAACAATCCGGTTCGCAGTAGGGTCTTATCTACTTTCACGGTAAGGACATCAGGCATCTCTTTGTAATGATGAGGGTTCCGTGATTCAGGAATCATCATATCGATGAGTGCGATAAGCAATATCCCAACGAAAAACACAATAACACTGGTGAATTGTCCGACTGTTATTACTGCTCTCGGTAAAAGTTCAACAAAGGAGACATAGATCATCACACCAGCGGAAAAACCTAACGAGAACGAAAGGTAAATCGTCTTTGGTTTCTTGATAAAATACGCAATAAGACTGCCAATGCCGGTCGAAAGGCCCGCTAGGAGCGTGAGGAAGAACGCAAAAATGACTTGCTGTGATAACTCCATACTTACCTCTTATGTTCATCCTTTTAATAATTGTTCGTAAAACGTTGAACTGCCGGTGTTTAGTATCTCCCGAATAATATTTTCTGTTGTTTTCCCAACACCTTTGATGGTATCTAACTTATTAAGCATTGTTGACAATGGTTCTTGTACTTGTGAAAGCGAATACGCAGCATATCCAAACGGTGATTTTTTCCCTTCAAGTTTCAATAAAAAATCAAGATGCTCCAATATCACGATTACCAAATCGTTTTCACTGAGTATATCCTTAAAAAGTTCCGGCGGGATTCGCTTCGGTATCTTGTACTGTTTCATGAGAGTATTAAAAGTCTGATGTAGTTGCGAATAATAATCTGGTATCGCTTCTCCCCATTTGCTACCTTGGTAAATCATTTGATATTCTAACACGAGTTTTGGATAATACTGCTGAAGCACATTCAAAAAATATTCTTTTTGTTTTCCTTCTTTCAGTGTCATCCCGCCAAAGATTATAAAATCCACTCCAACATCCTGCGCATCCTGAATTGTTTTCTCCATCACTTCCTTTGTATCAGTAATAAAAGGGATAACAGGCAACAGAAACATACCACAAGCGATGCCTTCGTCTTTAAAAAAAGAAATGGTTTCAAGGCGCTTGCGTGATGAAGGAACACCAGGCTCAAATATCCTACTCAGCTTCTCATCAGTTGAAGAAAAACTAAAACTCACAATCGCCCTACTATTTTCATTGATCTTTTTAAGAATATCAACATCTCGTTTCACTAGTGTTGACTTTGTGAAAATATGAACAGGGAATTTTTTTTCAGAAAGAAGCGCAAGCGTTTTACGGGTCAACTCGTATTTCTCTTCAACTGGCTGATAGCTATCACCGACACCCCCACCAACCATAACATACCCGCGTTTGAACGGGGTACGTTTTCGTTTTGGATCTAACTCCCGACGTAAAACTTCCAAGGCATTGATCTTCACCGCGACATCGCTGCCAAACTCACCTTCGACATAGTATCCTTCTGCTCGGCCATCACAATAGACACAATTATGCGTGCAACCTCGATAGAGATTCATATTATATCTTGAGAGAAACCATGAATCGATTTTCTTATGTTTACGAAGAATCGATTTTGCTTCAATCTCCTTAACGACCATAACCTCCACCAACCACCTCAAACATGATATGTCCTATACGTTCTTCATAATTGTTTGTTTCAGTTTCGTGATTCGGTCACGTAATGCAATCGCTTTTTCAAAATCAAGGTTGTCCGCAGCGTTACGCATCTCTTGTTCCAAATTCACAATAATCGCAGGGATATCCTTGCGGGGGATATGCTTCGTATCAGTAATTTCAACTACTTTTTCTTTAATAGGTTTGACAATCGTCGTCGGAATAATGTTATGAACCTTGTTATATTCAAGCTGCAGGTTCCTTCTTCGATTTGTCTCAGCTAACGCTTTCTGAATCGAATCTGTCATCACATCCGCATACAACACAACCTTTGAGTTCACATTTCGAGCGGCCCGGCCAATAATCTGAATTAGGCTGCGCTCATCACGTAAAAATCCTTCCTTGTCAGCATCAAAGATCCCAATAAATCCAACCTCGGGGATATCAATACCCTCACGTAACAGATTAATACCAACTAAAACATCGAACTTTCCAAGACGAAGTTCGCGGATAATTTCAGAACGTTCAAGAGTGTCGATCTCAGAATGAAGGTACCGTGTTTTAATTCCTTTTTCAGCAAGATATTCAGATAGTTCTTCAGCGAGTTTCTTGGTCAAGGTGTTCACCAAAATCCGATCACCTCGTTTCACGGTCGTCTGAATCTCCCCTATCAAATCATACACTTGACCTTCTATCTTCCGTACCTCAACTGGAGGATCCACAAGACCAGTCGGCCTGATGATTTGTTGAACAACTTGCTGTGATTTCCCAAGTTCATACTCACCAGGTGTTGCTGAAACAAAAACAACGGTGCGCATATACTGTTCAAATTCTTTGAACATCAATGGTCGATTATCATACGCGCTCGGCAAACGAAACCCATAATCAATCAGCGCTTGTTTTCGAGAATAATCACCATGGTACATCCCATGAATCTGCGGAATAGTCCGATGACTCTCATCAATAAACAACAGAAAATCATCAGGGAAATAATCAAGAAGACAGTACGGTTTCTCCCCTGGTTTTCGTCCATCAAGATGCCGCGAGTAATTCTCAATTCCTTTACAAAACCCGGTCTCCTCAATCATCTCAAGATCGTACAACGTCCGCTGCTTCAACCGATGCGCCTCCAACATCGGCAACTGAGGTAAACGTTCCTCTAGTTCTTTTTTAATCGATAAAACCGCCTGTTTCTGACTACTCTCAGGGATGACGAAATGTTTCGCAGGAAAAATGAAAAAATAATTGAGAACCTCAACCGTTTCACCGGTAACCTTATTCAACTCCTTTATCGACTCAATCTCATCACCAAACATCTCAATACGATAGATGTTATGATAGTACCCAGGGATCACATCAATCGTATCACCCTTCACACGGAACCGCCCTGGTTGAAGCTCGGAATCATTCCGCTCATATTGAATCTCAAGTAATCTTTTCAACAACTCATTTCGCTGGACGTGCTGTCCCTTACGGATTTCAAATCCTAACCCCTGATACTCACGAGGATTACCCACGTTATAAATACAAGATACGGAGGCGACAATAATCACATCACGCCGTGAAAGTAACGAGGCGGTAGAGGCCAGTCGCATCTGCTCAAGTTTCGGGTTCACATCTGCATCTTTCTCAATATACAAATCCTTCTGCGGAAGATACGACTCAGGTTGATAATAATCATAATACGAAACAAAATACTCGACACGATTCTCCGGGAAAAACTCTTTAAACTCGCTATACAGCTGCGCAGCAAGGGTTTTATTGTGAGCAATCACGAGAGCTGGTCGCTGAAGGTGGTTGATTACTTGAGCCATCGTGTAGGTTTTACCAGATCCTGTAACTCCCAGCAATGTTTGTGCACTATATTTTTTGATGATGCCGTCCACTACCTGTTTGATCGCTTGCGGTTGCGATCCATTTGGCGTCAGAGTTGAAGTTAGTTTAAATGCGGTCATGCTCTCAGTTTTTTTTTCCTTAATAACCGATTATAGGATATCGCAAATCGATGTGCTTCATCACGAATTTCCTGGATAAACAGCAAGGCTTTTTCCTTTTTTGCGAGACGCACCGACTGACTACTCCCAGGAAGATAAATTTCTTCAAACTGTTTTGCAATGGAAATAACTGGAATTTTTACATCAAGTTTTTCAAGTTCATGCACCGTGCTGTTGAGTTGCCCTCGCCCGCCGTCGATTATAATGAGATGAGGCATTTCAGCATGCTCTTGTTTTAACCGGGTGTAGCGTCGTCGCACCACTTCTGCGATCGCCGCAACATCATCAACCCCAACAACCGTACGTACCCTGAACCGCCGATAGTTACTCTTATCCGGTTTCCCTTTTCTAAACTGTACCATCGACCCAACCGTCGATGTCCCGGAGAGATGCGAGATATCAAAGCATTCGATGACGAAGGGTGTTTCCTGCAGTTGAAGTCGTTTCTGCAGCTCATCTACCTTGGTAATGTCAGCGAAGAAAGATATCTCGATGTTTTTTTTCACCAAATCCAGGAGTTGTTTTTTTGCTCCTTTCTGCGGCACGAGAACATGAACTCGTTTCTTTCGCTTCTGTTCAAGAAATGATATGATCGACTCGGTTAACTTAATTGGGACAATCACTTCTTTAGGGACTGGGTTTTCCGAGTAGTATTGCACGATGAATTCCTCTAAAAAATCATCGTTATACTCAAAGACATACTCGTTTTTATTGGACAATGTTCCTTTGGAGATGGTAAACAACATCAGGTATACGATCCCCTCTCGCATCATGTAGTTGATGATGTCTTCAT
Source organism: Methanobacteriota archaeon (assembly GCA_026394435.1). Taxonomy (GTDB): domain Archaea; phylum Thermoplasmatota; class E2; order DHVEG-1; family DHVEG-1; genus SM1-50. The sequence goes on from JAPKYG010000123.1 coordinate 5,925, forward strand.
CATAGGTTTGTTGCCGTTGCATGTTTTGATGTTCCTGCAAATGCTGTATCGCCATTTTTTGATTCCGAAGGATAAGAGCTTTTTCAAACTCTAACTGTTCGGATTGTTCTTTCATCGCTAGATCCATTTTTTTTATCAGTTCCCCAGATTTTCCCGAAAGAATGAGTTGTGCACTCATGATTTTATTCGCATACTCTTCCTTTGAAACCAAACCGCCGCAGGGTGCATCACACAAACGTATATGGTAGCGGAGACAAGGCTTTTTCGGCATTTTTTTACAGGTTCGCAATGTAAACGTTCTATTCAAGAACTGATGCACATAGTCTCGTTCCTGCGCATTGACAAACGGTCCATAGAACCGCCCGTTCCCTCTCTTTTGTCGAGCAATAACGAGTCGTGGGAACTCCTCATCGGTGAGTTGGATGAACGCATAGGTTTTTGCATCCTTAAGATTAATGTTGTACTTCGGTTGATGTTTTTTAATGAGTGTGTTTTCAAGAATCAGAGCTTCAACCTCAGTATCAGTCACAAAAAATTCTACTGAGTCAAAACTATCAATGAGACAACGAGTCTTAGGGTCAACATCCTTTTTTTGAAAATAACTTTTCACGCGTTTTCTAAGATTTTTTGCTTTCCCGACATAGATAATCTTTTTATCAGCATCTCGAAAGAGATAACATCCAGGATTTGTTGGTAATGTGGTTACGTCAAACATACCTTCGTCTCAGAAAACAATGGTCGAAGGATTTGACCGGTGTAGCTACGTTTGTTCCGCGCAATTTCTTCCGGCGTTCCAATCGCGATTATTTCTCCACCTAAATCACCACCCTCCGGACCAAGGTCAATGATATAATCCGCGCATTTTATCACTTCCATATTATGCTCGATGACGACAATCGTGTTCCCCATATTCACCAAACTGTTCAGGACGTCGATGAGTTTCTTCACATCGTGGAAATGCAACCCGGTCGTCGGTTCATCCAAGAGATACAACGTTTGCCCGGTACTCCTCTTTGACAACTCTCTCGTAAGTTTTATTCGTTGCGCCTCACCACCAGAAAGTGTCGTGGAACTCTGACCCAGTTTAATGTAATTAAGACCAACCTGCGAGAGTGTCTCTAGTTTCTTACGAATATACGGGATGTTCTCAAAGAGATTCAATGCGTCCTCTACACTCATCGCAAGAACATCGGCAATCGACTTTCCTTTATACTGCACCTCAAGGGTCTCTTTATTGTACCGTTTTCCTTTACATTCCTCACATTCCACATAAATATCTGGCAAAAAGTTCATCTCAATCTTAATGAGTCCGTCACCTTGACACGCCTCGCATCGCCCCCCGCTTACGTTAAAAGAAAACCGGCCTGATTTATACCCCCGGAGTTTTGCCTCCGGCACCTTGGCAAAAATGTTCCTGATCTCATCAAACACTTTCGTATAGGTCGCTGGGTTACTCCGCGGCGTCTTCCCGATCGGACTCTGATCAATCACGATCACCTTGTCAATCTCAGAGTCAAAAACAATTCCATCGTGTTTCCCGGGCAGGTCTCGTGATTCATGAAGTCGCCTCATAAGGCCTTTGTAGAGAATCTCGTAGATGAGCGTGGATTTCCCACTACCAGAAACACCAGTAATAACAGTAAAAACACCAATAGGGATGTTCACGTCGATGTTCTTCAGGTTATTCTCTTTACAGCCTTTGACATGGATATAATTACCTGCTTGTCGTCTGGTATCGGGGATCTCAATGGCTAGTTTCCCTGAGAGGTACTGCCCAGTAAGCGAGTGAGGATTTCGTTCTAATTCCTTTGGCGTTCCTTGCGCGATGATCCTACCCCCATGGATCCCAGCACCAGGACCCATATCAATCACATAGTCAGCATGTCGTATGGTTTCCTCATCGTGCTCAACAACAATAAGCGTGTTTCCCAGATCACGTAACCGCTGCAGCGTCTGAATGAGTTTCTTGTTATCTCTTTGATGCAACCCAACAGAAGGCTCATCAAGGATGTACAGCACGCCTACAAGGTTTGACCCGATTTGTGTCGCAAGCCGTATCCTTTGTGCTTCTCCACCAGAAAGTGTTCCTGCGTTTCGAGATAATGTCAGATAGTTCAACCCCACGTTATCTAAGAATTTTAAACGTGCTTTGATCTCCTTTAAAATCAAATGTGCAATCTCCTCTTGTTTTTTCGTCAGCTTTACGGTTTCAAAGAACTCAAGAGACTGCTTGATGGACATGTCGGCGATATCGATAATTGATTTGTGAGCGATTTTCACGGACAGGACCTTCGGTTTTAATCGTTTCCCATTACACACAGGGCAAGGGGAGATGCGCATGAATCGCTCCATATCTTGCCTGCGATATTCTGACTCGGTTTGTTTATAGAGACGTTCCGACTGCGGGATGAGTCCTTCCCAGGTGCCAATATGCGAGTAGTGCGCATCACCGTTTTTCATAACCAGGTTAAACCGTATTGAATCAGAGGAGCCATACATAATCGCACGATACTGACGTTCATTGAGGTTTTGTATCGGAGTAAAAATGTCAAACCCATAATGTTTTGCAACAGCACCAAGATAATTGTTCCTCCAGCTGTCCCGAATGGTTTTATACAAAGCGATCGCCCCATCAGCGATGCTCAGTTCCTTTTTAGGTATGATGAGATCTGGGTCAAACTCCATTTTTATACCAAGCCCATGACATGACTCACAAGCACCAAAAGGACTATTAAAAGAAAACATACGTGGCTGAAGCTCCTCAAACACCGTGCCACAGGCTGGACAGGTCATGGTCGATGAGTAGATGTGTTCCTTCTCGGATTTATCGAGAACAATGAGAAGCCCTTCGGATTTCTTCAAGGCTTGTTCACAGGCTTCCGTGAGACGGGAAGTATCGCTTGAATCGATGCGATCCACCACGATTTCAATATCGTGTTTCTTGTACCGCTCTAGTTTGATTTCCTCATCGGTTCGATAGATAGTTTTGTTCACCCGAACTCTGGTGTATCCCTCTTTGTTCAAATCCTTAAACAGTTGTTCGTAGGTTCCTTTTTTCTGACGAATGATAGGTGAGAGAACCATGACGGCCCCTTTCAACTCTGTTGTGATTCGCCCTGAGATTTTCTCTGGTGATTGCGACTCGATTTTGATGTTATGCGTAGGACAATAAGGAGTACCAATCCGTGCGAACAATAATCGAAGGTAATCATAGATCTCTGTAGTCGTACCAACGGTGCTACGTGGGTTTTTACTCGTCGTCTTCTGCTCGATGGATATAGCAGGGGATAATCCTTCAATGCTATCAACATCTGGTTTATTCATAAGCCCCAAGAACTGCCGTGCGTACGCAGAGAGCGATTCCACATACCTCCGTTGACCCTCAGCATACAGTGTATCAAATGCGAGCGTGGATTTCCCCGAGCCAGAAATTCCGGTAATGACAATGAATTTATCTCTTGGAAGCTCCACATTGATGTTTTTAAGGTTGTGTTCGCGTGCTCCTTTGATGATGATGTTTTTCACTGGAAATCCCCCTTGAAAACAGAAAGCATATATACAAATATATATACTTTCTCTTTACAATCTACTATTACGTATTCTTAACTTCCCCCCAACAAGTAATATCACATATTCAAGGTTTTCTAAGACATCATTGAAAGTATAAAAAACGTATCCCTCAGAACATGACCTTGTCTATCTGTAGTTTAACAAATACGAATATTTCTCTTTTGAGAGAAGAATAACCCTTGGTTGTTTATTGACTCGTTCCCTTCCATAGTATTAATTCAGGGGAAGATAACAGAAAAAAAAGAAGAAAAGGTTAAAAGCTGACACCGGTAGTATTATTCTGTCCACCGAGCATTTTCAGGATATGGCAGAGATGTTGGATCATCCCTATCAATCGCAGCATTGCTATCGGTTTGTCGTCAATCTTTTGTTAGAGAAAGAGAATCTTTTCGAGTTTGTGAAAAACCCGGAGGTGGATGGGACGAACTCCGCGGCGGAACGGGCGATACGTCCACCGGTGATTACACGGAAGATAAGTGGAGGGAGCAGATCATATGCTGGAGCGAAAAATTATGAGGTTCTTCTTAGTGTTGTTCAAACACTTCATCAGAATGAGAAGAACCTTCTTGATCATGGGTCGGCCATCGTATTAACTTCACACGGATGACCTCTTACCTATGCAATATAAGTTACAATAATCATAATAAATACAAGTTTTCTATAGAGTAAAATCCAACCGAAAACTTTTTTTAGATAAGAACTGTAAAGACCCCAGGTATTAGTTGTACAACAAGACGCTTTAAAGAAAACAGACAAAACAGGTACTGAGGAGTGAGAAAAAATGATGATTGTTGGACAGGTATCAAGCCCCGAGGAAGCAACCGAGGTTGAATTTATCGCAAAATCCTTTGTTGTCGCGAACCGAATAAAAGCTCTTGCTCATAACCTCAGAACGAACTAATGTAAACCGTAGAACAACTTCTACGAGGGACTCGTGATGTCAGAATATGTCATTGATATCGACTCATTAACAAAAATCTACCAAACCGGTAAAACCGATTTCAAGGCATTAAATACGGTGACTTTAAAAATTCGGAAAGGTGATTTTGTTGCGATTATGGGTCCTTCAGGTTCAGGAAAAAGTACTCTCATGAATATTATCGGGTGTTTAGATCGTCCGACATCAGGGACTGTTATTATCGATGGAGAGAACATCTCTATAGTAAGCGATAATGAATTGGCTGAAATTAGAGGGAGAAAGATCGGGTTTATTTTCCAAAAATTTAATCTAATACCGACCATGACTGCATTAAAAAACATAGCACTTCCCATGGTGTTTCTCGGTGGTACGAAAGCGGACCGAGATCGACGTTCTGCTGAACTTCTTGGCAAAGTAGGGCTTACCAACTGGGCGACACATCGTCCTTCTGAACTATCCGGTGGACAACAACAAAGGATTGCGATTGCGCGAGCACTCAGCAATAACCCCGCGATCATTCTCGCAGATGAACCAACGGGAAATCTGGATACGAAAAATTAGTGAGGAATCATGATAAAAGATATCTTCGTTATGGGCCTTGAGGCGATGAAGTCCTATAAGATACGGACGTTTCTTACACTAATTGGGGTCATCATTGGCGTTGCTTCAGTAATCATGGTCACGACCGCAGGTGGTTCCGTGAGTGGTTTTATTGCAGAACAGTGGAATGTTTTTAATCCAACCGGCATGGTTATCGGAACAGGTACTGGTGGAGCGACACCACAGCTGTCGATCCGATCAGTTGTATTCACAACCAATGATGTAGAAAAAATACAGAATTTACCGTTCATAAAAACAGTAGCTCCTCTCGGCGTTGTTCCCCTTAATAAAATATTGAAACGTGATGGGTTCCTCAAATGGGAGTCCAGACCAGGAGAAACAATGTATGCAAGTACTCCTGCGTTACTAGAAATTCTCAATCTAAATTTAGAAGAAGGAACCATGTTTGAAGAAGGAAAAAACGAGGTGGTCATCAGTAAAAACATCGCAGAAATTTTTGGTAAAGATAAACCATTACATGTGGGCGACACGATTTATCTACGACGGGTCGACGGTAAAACTCTTGAGGCAAAGGTTGTCGGCATCTTGAAAGAAAGTTCGACTTTGAATATGTTTAATACGCTTGCGACACCAGGGATTATCTGCCCAACAAAACCGTATTATTCATCCTATTTTGGATCAAATGTCGGTACTATCTTGAAACGTGTCGTTGCATATACAGTTCTTCTTGCAGAAGCAACAGACACCAACCATGTGCAAGATGCACAAGATCAAATATTGAAGTATCTTGATAGCGCTGGATCTGATGCGAACCAGTATAAAGATCAGAACTCTGATTTCGTAGTAATCACCCAGCAGTACATCCTTGTCCGTATAGAACAAGTATTAAGTGTCATCCGGACATATATCACGGCAATCGCGCTTATTTCCCTGCTCATTGGTGCGATTGGAATTGCCAATATTATGTTTGCGACGGTAACAGAAAGAACCAGAGAGATAGGAACGATGATGGCGATCGGGGCGAAACGACGTGATATCCTGCAGTTATTCTTGTATCAATCCACTATCATCGGGCTCCTTGGTGGCCTTATCGGTTGTATCCTTGGTGCGAGTGGAAGCTGGTTTGTCGTTGACCTCCTTAACCAAAATATACAGAATCTAGGTGGAGCATTCAGCACTGGCACAATTCAATTAACCTACGTCCCAGAATGGTTCTTGATAGCCAGTATCGTCGGAATCCTCATTGGGGTAGCCGCAGGCGTATTACCTGCACGAAAAGCAGCAAAGATGGATCCAGTGGTTGCACTCCGGTACGAATAAAGTTTTTTACGGGTTTGATGGAGCCTGTTTTTTCTCCATCGCCGCAATTTTTTCAAGCTCTTCTCGGATATACCGCAACGCCTGCTCCTTGTCGGGGCCAAGACCAACTGCATCAGGGCTGATCTCGTTTTTCTTCAGTTGCCTCAACCACCGTTCCAATACCTGTTTTTGATCCATTGTTTCTCACCTACACAGACCCTATATCACAAGAGACGTATATTAAATCATAGAGACAAAGCGAAGAAAAAAAAGGTTAAAATACCGAAAAACAATACTGTTATTGGAGGAGTGAATAATGTCATACTTTTGGAAAAAAAACGGTACTCTTTACCATTGGCACCTCCAATGCACCGCAGTCCCGGTTTATGTGAGAAC
>JAPKYG010000208.1 GCA_026394435.1 Methanobacteriota archaeon
GTTTGAGAGGGCGCCCAATTAAGGAGACGGTCTCAGATTTTGGACCATAGAAACGACGGGCTGCCCTGTTGCCCTATGTCAATTCCATTTCAGGTATTGACTTAGGGTTAGAAGAAGTGTTTTCATGTCATTAAGGATATAATTTTATAGGAGAATAGTGCTATATAATTGTACAAAATGGGAAAGGTATGGATAAAAATCCTCTGATTGGAGTTAGTATCGTTGCCGTCGTTCTTCTCATTCTTGGTTCGTTGACCAATGTCGTAGGGTATCAAGCTGTTCAATCATCAAATCAGAAAGTAATAAGCAATGAGGTCGACCAGAAAGAATTGTTGTTCCAAACCATACTTGATTTAGCAAACAATAGAGAGATTCAGAAAATTATAATGAACTCTGAGATGAGAAAAGGAGGGTTCTTCAATCCAGATACAAGAATCTCAGTATTTACTCCACATGTTTTGACCAAAACGGAACTGAATACTGCATATCACATTGGTTTGATACTTTCTAAGAATTTTGATGTATCAAGGATACATTCGATGGTTAAACAGTATCAGTTGAATAACCAATGGATGCAAAAGGAAATAACCGCAGTTATCGAAAAAGATGCTAAACTCAATGGAGAAATGACGCAATTATTGAACTCAAAGTGTGATTGCGGAAATAGCTTAGGAATTACTGCTTGGCAATTCCCGGTTATGTGTACAATTGCTAATATTTTAATGTTTATCGCCCTATTGCTTATTTGGTGGCCAGGTTGGGGATATAATTTATTTGTGATAGCAGCGACTATCATTGAAATATTTAATTGTTGGCCGTAAAATATTCCAGAATAGTTGAACTCTTGAAGATTGAAAGAGGGAAATCAATGAAAAGAAAAGGTTTGGCGGTTGGAATCATTCTCTTGTTCGGAATGAGATGAAAAGAGAAAGTATGAAATTGTAGATTTATTCATTGTCAACGATTAGCACAAAACATGAGTTTCTAATGATATGTTTTTAAAGAAGAGCAGTGCTATATAATTGTACAAAGGGGAAAAGTAATGGATAAATATCCACAGTTAAGAAAATATTTGACGGTTGGAATCATTCTCTTGTTCGTTGCGACAGGTATCATTCCATCAATTGCACAAGATACTGAAAAACCACTACCAACATCAAGTGGTCATTGGTTGTACGTTGGTGGGAGTGGTACTGGTAACTATAGTCGAATCACAGATGCTGTTAATGATGCATCAGATGGCGATACCGTTTTTGTCTATGACGACTCATCGCCATATTATGAAAACATAGTCGTGGGAAAATCCATTAATCTCATTGGTGAAGATAAAGAAACGACAGTTATTGATGCACAGAAAGACGGAACCCCTGTGAGAATTGTTGCTGATGGTTGCTTGATTTCTGGGTTTACTATACTTAATTGTGAAGACCAGATTAGTCAAAATTGGGAAGATGCAGTCATAAAAATCGATGGAGGAAACGATGTCATTATTAAGGATAATATTCTCAATGCTGGCGATGTTCAAACAAACCCTTATGCTTTTTATGGTGCAATGGATCTCAATGGTTGCACACATTGCAAAATTATTAATAATATTATTGTTCAAAACAAATCTGAAGATTTTACTATTGGTATTGCATTACACGATAATTCATCTAATAATAGTATCTTAGGAAATGATGTATCTAACTTTAATTTTGGTTTTTGCGTTATAGCTGATGGTAATAATCGTGATAATACTATTTTAGAAAACTATTTTCACTATAATCGTTTTGGGATATCTGCAGCAAATGGATATAATGAAATACTTAACAACACAGTAGAATATAATACTGAAGTGGGTATAAATATTCAAGATGGTTACCACTATTCAATCTCTGGAAACACCATCCAGTATAATGGAGGCGGTGAGATGTTTCATTGTGGAATAGAACTAATGGGTGATTTATCCAATAATAACAATTATGTCTCAAATAATATTATTTTAAAGAACAATCCCTGTGGCCTACAAACTGAATACTCATATAGAAATATTATTACTCGGAACAATTTCATTGACAATTATGGGGAGAATGGTACTCCTGAAAAATGGTGGGGAAACGCATATTTTCATATACAACATGGATTTTTGAATAAGGAAAAATTTAAGGAGAATTACTGGAGTGATTCTTTAGGAATTTTTCCAAAGATTATTCATGGATATCTTGAGATATTACCACATTTTATTACAATTAATTGGATAAATATCGATTGGAATCCTGCACAAGAACCCTATGATATCCCTGGGATGAGTTGAAAAGAGAAAGTATGAAATTGCGGATGTGAGGAATTATTACCTTTCCTCCTAGACAGACTCCCTTCAAAATTCTAGATGCCACCTATAAAATCTATATATTCCTCGTTAAAAACATAAATATATAGAGTATTATTCGTTTAACATTTTTGGTATGATTTCAGAAGCAGAAATAAAGGTCCTGGATAGAAACTCTGAGTACTTTGGCGTACCAACATTGCACCTCATGGAAAATGCAGGAAAAGGTGTCGCTGAGTTCATCAGAAACACGGTAAAAAACACAAAGAAAAACATCCTCATCCTTTGTGGAACCGGCAACAACGGTGGAGACGGTTTTGTCGCAGCACGGTACCTTACGCAATACTACAAGGTCACGGTCTTTCTTGCAGGAACCGAGATCAAAACAGAGATTGCTCAGAAAAATTATCAGAAACTCCAAACCTACGAAGTAAAAATCTACACCTCGCCTCGTGACCTCGACGCACTCCTTGTAGAAAACGATATTCTCATCGATGCACTCCTTGGGACTGGACTAGCCGGTGAGCTAAAAGAACCGTACGTCACCATCGTTAAAAAAATCAATGCAATAAAGAAGAAAATGATTGTTTCTGTTGATGTTCCCACGGGACTTGGCACCATTCACTCGATCACTCCTGATTACACCGTCACCTTTCATGACATCAAAGAAGGGATGAACGAGAAAAACAGCGGAAACATCCAGGTGGTCGACATTGGCATCCCTCAAGAAGCAACAACCTACGTCGGACCAGGGGAGCTCTCTGTATATTATCCACGTCCAGCAAAAAAATCACACAAAGGAGACAACGGCATCGTACTCATTATAGGCGGAGGACCCTACATCGGTGCACCAGCGCTCTGTGGTCTTGCAGCACTACGGACCGGTGTTGACCTCGTGTACATCGCGACACCAAAACGGTCCTGGGAATCAGTTGCCGCGTTTTCACCAAACTTCATCGTAAAAGATCTCCACGATGATATGCTGACAAAGAACGATATCCCGAGCATCGAAGACCTTCTCAGGAAATCCACCGCGGTTGTTCTCGGTCCAGGACTCGGAGCTGCTAAAGAAACCGAAGAAGCAATCATCCCGCTTGTCAGACGCATCATTGCGGAAAAGAAACCATTGGTCCTGGATGCTGATGCCATCAGACCAGTCGGAGAAAACCTCCCCCTCATAAAGAACTCAACAACCGTGGTGACCCCTCATGTCGGTGAATTCAAAAAACTCACGGGGATTACGCTTTCACAAGATGTTGACACGAGAATCAACGCGGTCAAAGAGTGGGCTGAAAAAATCGGGATCACGATTTTCCTGAAAGGATATATCGACGTGCTCAGTGACGGAACAAACGTCAAACAAAATAAAGTTCATAATGAAGCAATGACTGTTGGTGGGACTGGAGACGTTCTTGCAGGCATCATCGGAGCGCTCCTCTCGAAAGGAGTAAAGCCGTTCAACGCAGTCCGAATTGCAGCCTTCCTCAATGGTGAAGCAGGCAACGAAGCATTTCAGAAAAAATCCTACGGGTTAATTGCGACCGATATTGTCGATGAAATCCCTACTGTCTTGAAAAAATACCTCTAGAGATTTTATTAAAACCCTGAACATCAAGGAAAAACAGCTCATTTATTCCCAGATCGCTTTGACTTCCAGGTTTGCCACAAGCTCTCCTGCGACTTGATACAATACCCATGCCATAAACGCTGGTTCTTGATTCATCTCCTCTGAAAGCGTTGCGGTAATCTTATTTTTCATCTCTTCTTCAAGCTTATCAGGTTGAGCTGGCCACTCCGCGTACTGGTATTTCTTCATCCATTCTGCGGTCCGTTCAATCGACTCAGTCTTTTTATCAGCAAGCTTTCGCACTGCTTTCTCTGTTTTTTTTACAAACTCTCCCGATGATTTCTTCTCCCACATTGTTCTGTCCTCACCACAGATATCCTTCTCTGTGATAAAAGCCTTTACTTCGAAATAAAAAGAACTTTTAAGAACTCCACGCTAATCAGCCATTCGAATGAAAAAGACATACCTCCTGATAGAAATCCTCGTCGTCTTTTTCATGATTTCTCCCTCAGCTACCGCCATCTTTGCATCCTCACATGATCTCAAAGGAACACTCACGAAGGATACTAAAGCATTTTTTATCGGAAAAACCGAAATCAGTGGGACATTCACTGGCTACCCGATGGAACGATTACTCAATTCATCCTTTGTTCAAGACATGAACGCATTTCCACTTGTTGGAGCAAGCAGTATCACTAATCTCGATACTGTTATCGTTGCGGAAAACATCGATATCACCACCGCAACCTCCCTTGAGGAGCTCTTTTTACGGTATTACGATCATATCACCCAATACTCCAATGTTGACATCACCACAGACAACGGGATGTTTCTCCTTGGGATTAATCAAGGAAGCCTCAGAGTTGCCTTGGATCTCAACTACGCGGTCACCACCTTCATCCCCCTTGAAATCATCCCTCACACAACAACAAGGTTTTTTCTCACGGTGACCAACAATCCACTCACCATGCAATGTTCTGGAGACTTTGCAGTGCTCACAACCCTTTCTGATACCAGTGCCATCAGAGTAAAGGATAGACGCGGGACAACGCTCTGGAGTGGCGCATCATCAAATAATTACATCGTAATTCAGGATAAAAAATTCTCTGTCACCCAACAACCACCGTTGTCTCTCGTTCCCCTTAACACTGCTGCTTCGACTGCCCCATTGAAACTGTCAATATCCCCAGCG
>JAPKYG010000146.1 GCA_026394435.1 Methanobacteriota archaeon
AATGAAGAGGAGTCCACCACTCAACGTTGGTGAGCTAATATCGCAGGTGCCACCAACCTTTGTTTCCCAGATGAGATTACCGGTACTGGCAGTCAGTGCATACACATACCCGGAGGTATCTGCAATAAACACCTGTCCATTGTGATACGCGTTAAACGACAACGAACCTGCGCGGAGGTGGTAACTCCAGAGCAGCTGTCCGTCACTTTCACTGAACGCATTCATCGAATTGTCATAATAGATTGCCAAAAAAATACGTCCCTGACCATCTGCGGTGATGGAATTATCCCATGGACCCGCAGATAAGGAAACATTCCATTGTTCATGGCCATTATTGGCGTTTATTTTATACAATCTACCCACGTTATAATCGTCCCAGAAAGCACCGTAGACAGCGTTATCCTTCAGCATCGGTTTATTCGGACATACACTGAACCCTGTCGGATAGATCCAGTTGATACTCCCATCAATCTTATTCAACGCATACATTTTTGTCTCATAAAAACCAGAACAAAAATATATCTTGAATTCATCATATTGGATTGATTCTGCAATACCACCGTAAATAGGCGTTTTCCAAAGTTGTTCTCCGGTGAACCTGTCAAATGCATACATGTATTCATTATCTGGATCATAACCGTGGGTACAAGTCCCAATGTACACTACGTCGCCATCGACAACCGGGCCGACATACCCTGGTCCTGTATACTTACTCCATATAATTTCCCCATTGGTTGTGTCAACTGCAAAGATTTTATCATGACCATCTCCATGAGTACTACAGGAACCAATATACGCTATGTCGTTGGCATAGGTCACTGCAGATTCCTCATAGTTTGTACCAGTCGTATTTGCTTTCCAGAGCAATTCATGACCATACGCGACACCTGAGGTGTTCATAGTAATAATTACCTCAGAGCTGAAATCAAAGAGCATGAGAGGTTGCGGTTCTGTTTGTACAATCGCAGAGTCAATGAAAACTGCTTCCGCACCAAGGGAAAAAACTCCAATGACTACGATAAAGATACTACTCAATTTCTTATACAAGGTAGGCTCCCTTAACCAGCAACAATATTCGATCCAATGAGATATTATACATCTAGAGCCTATATAAATATTATTCACTAAAAAAATAAAGCATGCACCGAGAAAAGAAGACTCGTCTCTCTCGAAAAAACAACGTTAATCATAGTTTGAACAAAAGGAGTAGTAAATCATTGAAATGGGTTCGATGATATGTTCAAATCCCAGGGGATACAAAGATTATTAATATCCTTTTCTTTATAAATATACGTAATGAAAACACTAGCTGCTCTCTTCATGGTTCTTCTTCTCCTTCTTTCTGCCATACAAGTGCAGAGCAACACACAAGATGATACCATCTACGATCCAACAGAACTTTCTTATGAGCGATCCACCCGCTTATCCATCGCAGACGCCCTGATCGTACCTGATAATAACCCATTTTTTTTGTCTCATGAGTACAAGTGTTGCGTGTTGGTATGACAAAGCAGCGAATACCACCGGGTTAATCCCGTTGCTGGTCCAGCACGAAGGCAATCTCAACGACGCGCAGACACGATTCCTTGAGACGTATTTTTCCTCAAATAACCACAGCCTTCTCATTCTCGGTGAACACCTTAATACTTCCTATCCTACCACAGAAATATTAGGCTCCCCATCCACAGTTGCCTTAACTCTTGCTGCACAAGCGTTTACGACAGCACCAATCGTTCTCATCATCCCCTACGACACAGAGGGTGCTTACCTGCTCAGTCTCCTTGCAACACCGCTCGCAAGCTACCTCAACATGCCGATTCTCGTCTACGACAACAACGACGCAGCGCTTCAAACTGTCTGCACACAGCTACAAACAACCCAAGCCTATCTCATTGGAGATATCGCTCTCAACCTCACCAATGTCACTGTGATACCTCTAATTGATGAAGAAGCAATCACCAACGCTATCCTCACCGTTATTAAAGAACAATTTGGCGCAATCAACTATCTTACCATGACCAACCCATCTGATGTTATCCCACCAGCGGTCATCAACACAACGAAAATACAAATAACCGACCATATTACAAATAAAAAAATCATCATTCTGAGCAAAGAATTTGATGTAATTGGAAATGATACCCGAGAGTATAATATAGCCATCCCCAAAGGTATTAATCGAGTGCATATCTCTGGAGAAATTCTTCAAAAAGAAAGACTGTTTTTTCAACGCTTCTCTCCAATCGTTCCCCTTATTTTCATGACCCTTACTAATGCACAAGGATATATCGTCGCCTACGCCAACAGCATGGGCTATGATTTCGGAAACACATATCTCGAAACACTCACGTGCAATGCGTCAGGAGCATACACCCTGCAGGTGAGGGTATTTAATGGGATAAAAGGTGGCTTCTTCATCCAGCGGGGAATATCTTTGTTCGATGCTGATATCAATATCACCGCAACCATCACCGCATTAGGAAACCCGCATCTCCCGCTTATCCCAAATCTTTCCATTATCGCACCGTATCTCACTGCAGCCCACGGTGGACTCATTATCGCCAACACCACCTGGGAGATCACCGATGCATCCTACGCATCAGCTGCCCAAGGTTCAGGGGCCGGCCCCTGGTACAATGAATCGTTACATCCCTTCACGAACAAGAAAGTCAACGCAACATTACAACAACTCAATAGAACGTTAGACGCTCTTGACACCCATGATCTTCTCAGTGGATATCTCAACGGGCCAGCCTGGCTTGCTATTCTTGCTGATACCACCATGATTCCGATGTACTACTTCGGCCCCTCGCAAGAAGATATCCCTGACCGAGGATTGCCATCAGATAACCCCTATTCACTCAACGAGAATCTTTCAGTGGGGCGTCTTATCGGCTGGGATATACAAGATGTTACTGTCTTAATCGCACGGACGTTCTTCTATGAAACCCTCTGCGGTCAACCAGAAAACCCAGAGGATTGGCATCATCGATTCAGTTTCGTCTTTGGAGAAGGATTTGGTGAGACTGGAGGAATCTTCCATCAGGTCCCCTATGCCAAAGAAATCAGGAACTACGGGTTTACCTCAAAAGTCTATGGTGACTTCCAAATTGCGGATTTGTTGCACGTCTATACCGGCGCAAACTACATCGAATACCTCGGTCATGGCGACTGGTTTTGGTTTCCTGCATCACTCTACGGGTTTGATATGTATTCAAAAGCTGTGGATGTCGCCCATGCAAAGAACTGGGTGTACGACAAACCAAGCATCTTCCTGACCTCAGCGTGTTTGATGGGACGAACCGATGGTCTCCCCCCCCAAATGAACATAGGACTTGCCGTGCTTCATGCCGGCTGTAACGGCTTTGTGGGAGCAACAAGAGAAACCAGTCAGGAATCTGGTCTTACTACTCTGGAAAATCATTTAATCGTCGATAACTGGAGTCTTGGAGAAGCATTGCGCGGTGAAAAACGAGTTGATGCAGAACCACCGACCTTTTACGTTCGCGTGTTGTACGGTGATCCTGCATTCAATCCCTATGAGCCACAGCATGGATTCAGCAATCAAGGAAGACCGGTATTCATAGAAACATAAAAAATTTTATTGACAGTTGAAAGGAAAAGTGGACGTAAAATAGAGAAAGGTATTGAGCTGGTGGAGGCGAAGAGGAAAAAATGGAAAAACCATACTCCCTCGTATTTTACGTCCTCACTTAACAATTGTTAATTCTAGTTTATATGACTTTCGCTTTTTAGGGTCATCAAAGAGGAAAAAACGACTCATTCACCGGCCAGAACAAGGAAATTGAGGTAAAAAGATCCTAATTTTAAACGAACACAACTAATACTTACCATATTGGAAATGAGAGACCTTCTCCCCTTCCTTTTTTCACTCCTCCTTTCTCTCGTAACAAACATTTATAACTCTCTCTTCTATCCTGAAGAGAAGTGATTTATTATGGTTTCAGCCCAAGACATCCTTATAACAGAGGTGGTAAAAAGAGATGCAAACGACAACTTCTCCCAAGTCATAAACCTATTCAACAATACTGATGCCATCGTCATCACTGATCATGGCAAATACCATGGAATGCTTTTAAAACGAACCCTCATGGAACCAACGGTGACCTTGCAAACAAAACTCCATACCATGCTTTCTCACACACCGAAACTTACCCCCACAACACTTGTGGAAGAAATCGCTCGTGTCATGGTTGAAAATAACGTCTACTATCTTCCTGTCCTTGACAACGACACACTCCTCGGTATTGTCACCGCGGACGATGTCGTCAAAAAACTCACGGAACAAAACATCGGAACGCAACCAATTAAAACCATCATGTGCACCAAACCTCTGTCCGTAAGCCCACATGAGACTATCGGAAAAGTCCTTCACCTGTTCCGACAAGAAAATATTTCATACCTTGCGGTCGTTGATCATAATAACGTCGTCGGTGCAATCACCATTAACACCATCATTAACAACGTCCTGCATACACCAGGCAATGTCGAAGGACGCGACGGTTTCGAATCAGAAAAAAGACAAAAACTTGACCTCCCCGCAAAAACTATCATGCAAGAACAACCCTTGCTCTTATCACCAGAAACTACTATCCGGGATGTCCACACCAAGATGCACAAATCCGAGCTCCCTGGGATACTCATCGGAAAAGAAAACCATCTGCACGGCATCGTCACGCATAAAGAATTTCTCGCACCATACGCAGGATTCGAAAAAGAAGAAACCATCGCCATTCAATTCCATCACCGAAACAACAAAGTCGAAGGTTTCGATAAAGAACAAACAGTCCAATTCCTGAGAGAAGAATTCTTGAAAAACTACGAAAAATACCTTGTGGTCGGCTACCTCCATGTCTCCCTTGAGCAGCACAAAGAAATCAAACAAGGACTCTTCAGAGTCGTCTGCGAAATGAAACTTTCTGGAAAACCTGGTGTCTTCTATGCGACCCAAGAGGGTTACGGTCCTATGCAGGCAATGAGAAATGCGTTCCTCGCCATCGAACATCAAATCAACAAAGTAAAAAAAACCTAAACAAGAACTAGTGACAACAAAAGATAATTCCTTACTTTTTTATTGCCACTACAACCTTCACCGGTAATCCCCACAGAGACAGATCTGCGATATCTACCGGTTGAAAACCAGCGGCAAAAACTGCTTCTTCAACGAAAATTGGTCGGCAATCAACCAACCGAGGAAACCATCGATGCGCCCATTCATATATCCTAATCATCACCTTAAAATCCTGTTTTTTTGATAATGAAACCACTCCAATTCGTCCATTGTTTCGAAGAACTCGATGACACTCAGATAACAGTATGGGGATCTCTGGGGTATCAAAAAGCTCGAGGGTAAAATTCATTATTACTGCATCAACCAGATTATCATTAAATGGAAGATGTATCGCATCACCACATCGAAGGCCAACACGATCTGTAAACCCTGCGATTTTCACTTTTTCTTGTGCAACCTCACACATGGCCTCTGAGATATCAATTCCGTAAACCCTCCCATGAGGACCGGCTAATTCGGCTAGGTTCAGAAGACACGATCCTGTTCCAAAACCAATCTCAAGCAACTGTTCTCCTTCTTGAACACGAAGCTTTTGTACACACACCTCCCAGCACTTCTTCTCAGACATCCCAGCCAGAAGATCATACCATCGACTTATCTGATTGTAAAACGCTTTTGCTTCCTCCCGTGTTCGAGTTACCCTGCTGATTTCCATCGCATCAACCTAGGTCCATTATTGCTGGTCATTATGCTTATCATCAACAATTCGATGCGACGTCGTAATCGGAACTGACGGCTTCAACATCGCGGACACAGGACAGTATTTCTCTTGCGAAAGCGCAATTGCCCTCTTTAAATGCACCGGGTTCAACTCTGTACCAAAGAACACGAACTCTAGATGAATTTTCGTAAAAACCTTTGGATGCGTCTCAGACCGATCCGCATCAATATGAACCTCAAAGCCTGTCAATCGAACTTTTTTCTTTTCTAAAATCGACACGACATCGCATCCGGTACAACTCCCCAGTGCGAGCAATACAAGTTCCATCGGGTGCGTAGCCGCGTCAGATCCTGCAAACTCTTTTTTGCTGTCAA
>JAPKYG010000013.1 GCA_026394435.1 Methanobacteriota archaeon
ATTTCTGGTGTCACTATTGTTGCGGTTATGACATCGCCTGCATCCTGTCCTCATGGTCGATGCATCCCCTGCCCTGGTGGCCCTGAACAGGATACCCCGCAAAGCTACACGGGACATGAACCAGCGGCTCTTCGTGCGATATCAAACAACTTTGATCCATATCTCCAAACAAAGAGTCGGTTAGAACAGTTAAAGGCCATTGGTCATTCAATTGATAAAATTGATTTCATCGTTATGGGTGGGACATTCACCTCGCGTCACCCTGAATATCAAGAGTGGTTTGTCAAACGCTGTTATGATGGTTTAAATGCTAAGAATTCCCAGACACTTTTACAAGCAAAACGAATGAATGAGCATGCAAAATCTCGTTGTATCGGGTTAACCGTTGAGACAAGACCTGACTGGTTTCGGTTACACCACGCTGATCTTTCATTAAACCTTGGTGCGACACGTGTTGAATTTGGTGTTCAAACAATTGATGATGAGGTTTTGCATATGATCTGTCGCGGTCATACGGTGGAGGATACGTTTTATGCGACTCGTATTGCAAAGGAAGCTGGTTTTAAGGTGTGTTACCATATGATGCCTGGGTTACCAGGCTCAGATAAAAAAAAGGACCTTGCAGCTTTTCAGATGTTGTTTACCGATGATCGATTGAAACCAGATATGATTAAAATCTATCCTACGCTTATTATCAAAGGAACAAAGTTGTATGATCAGTGGAAAGCAGGAGATTTTAAACCCTTGACCACGGAACAAGCGACCGTTCTCATCGCACAAATGAAAAACGATATTCCGCCCTGGGTACGTATCCAGCGGATTCAACGGGATATCCCCGCTTCAAAGATTGCAGCTGGTGTGATGAAAAGCAACCTTCGTCAACTTGTGGAAAATGAAATGAAAAACCATGGAACTGCCTGTCGATGTATCCGCTGTCGAGAGATTGGTCTGCAATCTCTGAAAAAAAAGATCGATGTCGACACTCTCAGTTTATCAGTCGTCCGTCATGAGTATCCTGCAAGTGGCGGATATGAAATCTTTCTTTCTCTCGAAGATCCGACATGTGACCTTGTGGTTGGCTATTTACGACTGAGGGATATTATTCGTCCGCATCGATGGGAACTCATACGTGAACCATGTATGCTTATCCGTGAGGTGAAGATTCTCGGTCGAGAACTTTCCCTGGGTGTGCGCTCACCGGAGGGTTTTCAGCATCGTGGTTATGGGAAACAATTAATTACTGAAGCAGAACGAATCTGTATCGAAGATTTTAATAAAAAACAGTTGTTTGTTCTCAGTGGCGTTGGCGTGAAACCCTACTATCGCAAATTAGGATTTTCTGATTCAGGTGTATATTTAATGAAGAGAGTTCACGCTTAGATTTTTTTACTGCTTTTTTTCCAAAATTATTTAAATAAGTATTGATTTCTACGTTCACAACCAGTTTGGTTGGGGGAGAGTAATTCATGGCCGAGTTCATTTGGCATTGGACGAAAGGAAATAAAAAGGTTTATACGACGCAAGTTGACCGTGCTGAACAAGCAATGAAAGAAGGTTTTTTTGTTATGGGTGCCCGTGTGAACCCCTTAACATCAGAACAGTAAAGTATTTTTTTCTCCTTTTCTTTTTCTCTTTTTCATCTACGGAAGATTTTTATTACTCTTTGGTATTTAGACCTCTTAAGTTATGGCAGAGTTAAATTACAATAATCTACTGAAACGAGTGCATAACGCTACTGCAAAAGAACGCATCGATGATGATCGTTTTAAGGTACCAAAAGTAGATGTTTTCTATGAAGGAAATACGACAGTTCTGAAGAATTTTGATAAGATCATTGATGTTTTAAATCGTGATGCAGATCATTTTTTAAAATTTTTATTAGGGAGTGTTGGTACTGCTGGAGATATCTCAAATGGTCGTGTGATTTTCCAGGGGAAAATCCCGATGAGGACAATACAAGATAGGCTTGATGAGTATGTCAATACCTATGTGATGTGTTCAGAATGCAACCGACCTGATACCCATTTGGTGAAGAAGGACAGGACGCTGTTGATTCGTTGTGATGCGTGTGGTGCGTTTCGGTCGATTGGCTCTATGAAGAAGAGAAAAACAGTTGTGGCAGGCGAGGTGTTTAAGGAAGGGGAGATTTACGAACTCACGATTAAAGATATTGGAAAACGAGGAGATGGCGTCGCGTTTTTTGATAAGTACGTCGTCTATATTCCTGGAGCTATTAAAGGCGCTACTGTGAAAGCAAAGATAGAAAAAATTTCTGGTACTGTTGCATTTGGTCGTGTCACGCAATAAGAACCATAGTTTTTACGAAAAACTAAAAATTTCAAATTCAGTATGCGCGTTAGTACGTGCATTATTACCTGCGTATTTTTTATGAATCGGATCTACATTTTTACAGATTTCCAGATAGGGAAAAAAAAGTTATTTGCGGAAAACAAATATTAGCATGGTTAATTGTACAGAACCAAAAAAATAGAAAATTATATAAACACAAGGACGTATTCGTTTCTACGTTTGTCAGACAAATGATGTCGTTTGGCACTTGTCCGACGTACGTGTGACGTACGAACGACATAAAAATGACGTCTTTCTGACAGACTCGAAAAATGTGAGGAGAACTATGGAAAACGACCGCATCACCATCCGATTACCTCAAATCGATCTCAGACAAATCGACCTTTTAATTCGACTTGGCGAATTTTCAACAAGATCTGAGGTATTACGGCATGCGGTAAAAGAATATATCGATAATCATACAACCCGTATTCTTGCAAAAGCCGACAAATTCAAGAAAATACAAGAATTGGAAGCTGCGGCCGCTGCTATAGAACCTTACATGAAAAAATAAAATCAAGGTAAAAGCAGGGGATGGGATGCACCCCTTTAGTGAAGGCCGTCCTTCAAGGACGGCCTTCCCAACTACCAGAATAGGAGGACGAAGAAAATGGCCGAAAATAAAATGCAGTCCTTTGTTGAGACTGCAATAGAGAATAAAGTAAGTGAGGAAAGCAAGCAGAAGATTGATGACGGACTCTTTGGTGCTGCACGCATTGTTATTGTTGGTTGTGGGGGTGCCGGTGGGAACACAATCACCCGACTCCACAAATTAGGCGTAAAAGGAGCAGAAACCATTGCCATCAACACCGATAAAATTGCACTTGATCTTGTCGATGCTGATAAAAAACTTCTCATCGGAAAAAACCTGACACGAGGTCTCGGTGCAGGAGGATTCCCCGAGATGGGTGAACGTGCTGCACGAGAATCAAGCAGGGAGCTTGAAGAAATGATGCAGGGTGCTGACCTTGTCTTTGTCTGCGCTGGTATGGGTGGTGGTACTGGAACTGGATCTGCCCCCGTAGTCGCAGAGATTGCAAAGAAACTTGGGGCTATTGTCACTTGTATGGTTTCCACTCCATTCAACGTGGAGCGCGCACGTCTCGTGAAGGCAGATGAAGGTCTTGATAAACTGCGTGTCACCGCAGACAGTACGGTTGTGCTTGATAATAACCGATTACTTGAATTTGTGCCAAACCTGCCGATCAACCAAGCGTTCTCCGTGATGGACCAATTGGTTGCAGAAACGGTGAAGGGGATTTCTGAGACAATATCGGTTCCCTCGTTAATCAACCTGGACTTTGCAGATATGAAAGCTGTCATGGATTCTGGTGGGCTCTCCGTTATGCTCTGGGGAGAAGCAGATGAGGATGCAGGAGTCGACACCATTGTTAAAGAAGCGTTGAATCACCCGCTCCTCAATGTTGACTATCACGGTGCACACAGCGCACTGGTTCACATCACCGGCGGCCCGAACATGAGCTTGAAATACGTCCAAGATGTCGCCAAGGCACTCACCGAGGATATGGATTGTTACTCCAATGTTATCCTTGGAGCACGTGTGGACCCAGCTTTTGAAGGGAAATGCAGAGTGATGGCAATCATGACTGGTGTACAATCACCGAATCTGCTGAGCTCTCGACCTGAGCGGCGCACAAGTCCGACAGCACCCGTGATCCCGGCACGAAGAGTCATGACAAACCCCAAGGTCGGAAACATCGACTTTGTGCGGTAAAAACAAATAGAAAGCTACCCCGAGTAGCTTCTCTTTTCATTTTTTTTTAATTTATTTTTTTAATGTTTTCAATAAGCTCTTTTATATCAAATGGTTTTGCGATATAATCATAGACGTAAGGTTCGAGTCCTTTCATCTTGTGATGGCGATAGGTGCCGATCGCCGTGATGACGATGATATTAACTTTTTTTTTGGAGGCCTCTTTTTACTATTTCTTTGATAGTTGCCCATCCGTCCATCTGTGGCATCATCAGATCAATAAGAAGAATCCCGGTGAATCCTTTTTCAAGGAGTTCGAGACATTCGACCCCGTTTTCGACGCTCCAGACTTCGTGTCCTTCGTTTTCAAAAATGTTTTTTACAGAGGTACGAACATCGGGGTCATCGTCGACAATAAGAATATTTTTCCTCATGGACTATCTCCTCTTTTTCTCCTATTGATACTCGTTAACATGTTATAATGTGACCTTGGCAGTATATAAAAATTTCGTGATAAAATGCCAGTTCGAACAACTGAAAAAAACAAACAAAATGTAACAAGACCAATCTAAGTTTTATAGTAGATGTACAATTCCATTCTGCATTGTGGGCCTATGAGGTAGTCTGGATATCCTTCCGGCCTTCGGAGCCGGATACTGGGGTTCAAATCCCCATAGGTCCGCTCAATCTTTTCCGTCGATGTATAGAAAAGAGTAATGGGTACATATTATGAAAACGTGGAGAAGAAAAAATGGTCGAACAACTTCAGATTCGAAGTGTCTCGTTTGATACATCGTTCTTGCTCAAAGATGATTCATTCGTCGATAGAGTCATAGATGCATTAGCCCGTGACCATATTGCCTGTTTTGTCACTGCTACTGTCGCCTCGGAGCTTGAGCAATTGAAAATCTGGGGACGTATCACCGAATCGGCCTATAAAAAAGCAATAAAACGCTGGACCCATGCACATGCGACCGTGATTGATTTTAAAAATCGGCTGCTTTCTGATGCTCTAGGTCAAGCATGTATCCGCTCAATGGAAGATCATGGGATCCCCGGAAATCATGTGGTAAATGATTGTAATATCCTTGTGTCTGCCCTAAAAAACGGCGTTGATCTCTTCCTCTCAGAAGACTTTCATTTCACCTCAGCTATCACCAAAGAAGTCATCAATGAAGTGAAAAGCGCTGCCTGTAATGAATATCATCTGATGTGCGCTACGAGTCTGTATAGCATTGATACGAGAACATTTATTGAGGTATATTCCAAAGGAACCATCGACCTTGATATCGTACGATCACGAATGCAACGAAGCCAAAAAAAATAATCGCCCAACCAAAAGAGGTAAGGAAGGAGGGGAAACGAGGCACACAGCAACGCGCCGAACCGGGAGCTATAGGAAACCCGGACGCAACGCAGCCACGCAACATCAGCGTCACCGGAAGACAAGAGCGCAGATCGGGAAGACAAGATCCCCGCCGAACGTCGCCCTTCCTCACCGCTATTCCACTCTGTCATCAAAACTATTTAAATGCATCGTGTTAAAATCCCAAAATGGAAAAGTAATAGTACCATAACCAATTAATTTTTAAACAAGGTTCATATTGAGAGCAATCCCTGAGTGATGCGATGACCGTACAAATTGGTTTTCTTGTCAACCCCATTGCGGGGATGGGTGGTCGAGTCGGACTGAAAGGAACCGATGGTGTTCTCAACAAAGCTGTTATGTTAGGCGCAAAACCTGTTGCACCTCAGAAAGCAGAAGAAATGCTCCGTGAGTTTTGTGCAATTTCTACAAACCACCATGATCTTCAATGGATCACCTGCGGTGGAGACATGGGGAATAACGAATTAGAATCTGTTGGCATCAAAAATAAACAGGTCGTCTACTCGCCATCTGGGAACGCGACCTCGGCAGATGACACGAAAAACGCATGCAAAAAGCTTCTGGAACACCATATTGATTTGCTTGTTTTCTGTGGCGGTGATGGGACCACACGAGATATCTTCACCATCGTCGATAAAAAGATCCCGCTCCTCGGCATCCCTGCAGGAGTAAAGATGCATTCCGGTGTCTTCGGAATCAATACAACTGCTGCGGCAAAAATGCTCCATGAATTTATCAATGAGCGACTTACGATCGGCGATGCTGAGATTATGGATCTTGACGAAGAGCTCTACCGCAGAGGAGAATGGAAGGTTCGATTGTTTGGTGTCGCAAAAGGGATTGTTGAACCGACCTATATACAGGTGGGAAAAGCTTGTTTTGAATCGGTTTCTGATGACGAGGTAAAAGACGAGCTTGCTGAACATATCAACGATGAACTGGAAAAATACCCTGAGTGGTTATTCCTGTTTTGTTCCGGTGGAACCATTGATTACATCGCAAAAAAACTCAACATTCAACATACACTATTAGGTATCGATGCGGTCTACCAAAAACAGCTCGTGGGAAAAGATGTGAACGAAGAACAAATCCTGACGCTGCTGAAAAAATATCCAAAGGCGAAAATTCTTCTCAGTCCTATCGGAGCTCAAGGGTTTATTCTTGGCCGCGGGAACCTCCAACTCAGCCCTGCTGTTATCAATAAAATAGGAGTCGACAACATCATCGTCGTTGCCACACCCTCTAAGCTTATGCATACCTCTATCCTGCGTGTAGACACAGGTGATAAAAAACTGGATCGTCTTTTTACTACGCAGGGGTACCTCATGGTGGTCATTGGATACCGGCTTAGCAGGGTAGTAAAGCTACAAACCAACAGCTTTTAATATTCGAATCTAATTCACTGACCCCCTTTGGGGCTTATCACTATTGGAGGCAGCATGATGACACAAATTACAAAACGAAATGCAAATAAATTTTTGAAAGACGAATATGATGATTTAGTGAAGAACCATCTTGAGTGGAATATCCGCGTTCTTGAGAGCGGATCGAAACCTCATTCGATTGTCAATGGCAAAGAGGTCATCATGATGTGTTCGAACAACTACCTGAACCTCAGCAATCATCCCCGACTCATTAAAGGATCAATCGAGGCTGTAAAGAAATACGGTGCTGGGTCCGGTTCTGTTCGCGCGATTGCAGGCACCATGCAAATCCACACAGAAGTAGAAAAACGCCTCGCACGATTCAAAAGAACCGAATCTGCGCTCATTTATCAAACAGGTTTTGCTGCAAATGCTGGTCTGATTCCTCAGCTTGTTGGCGATGGAGATATCGTTATCAGCGATAAATTGAACCACGGTAGTATTATTGATGGTGTCAGACTTTCAAAAGCGGAACGGGCAGTCTATGAACACCGGGATATGAGCGACCTTGAAAAGGTGTTGAAAGATGCTGATAAGAAATATCGTCGCATCCTCATCATCACTGATGGAGTTTTTAGTATGGACGGAGACATCGCCCCGATGGACAAGATTGTGAAGCTTGCAAATGAATATGGTGCAATGACCTATGTAGATGATGCTCATGGCGAAGGAGTCATTGGACCTGATGGTCGCGGGATTGGTGCGCATTTCCATATCGAAGGGAAAATCGATGTGGAGATGGGGACTTTCAGTAAAGCGTTTGGTGTTGTGGGTGGCCTGATTGCAGGGAGC